>ADZZ01000050.1 GCA_000179315.1 delta proteobacterium NaphS2 | reverse complement strand
GGCACAGCTATGCAACGCATATGCTGGAAGCAGGCGTTGATCTCATTGAATTACAACAGATCCTGGGCCATGTCAGTGTCCTGACCACCACCAGATACACCCATCTGACTTCCAATACCGGAAACAATGCCAGCCAGGCCGTCAATACGCTGGCCAACACCTTTGATATAACATGGGGAGGGGTCAAATGATTCTGCTCTCCTCGATTATCAATGAATTCAGGGACCGCTTTTTGGACCGATACGAGAATTCCGTCCTGCCAARCCATACAAAGGCTCTGCAGACCATGGCACAATGCAGACAAGAATATGGCCCGCACATGCTGGCGAAATGTACGGATCACAACTGCGGAAAACAGGTCTATATTCCACATTCCTGTGGCCACAGGAACTGTCCCCATTGCCAGAACCATGAAAACCGGCAGTGGATCGAGAATCAGTTGAGCAAGCGCTTACCGGCTCAATACTATCTGATCACCTTCACCCTCCCCAAACAGCTCAGGGATCTTGCCTGGAAAAATCAGGCAACAATCTATTCCCTCATGTTTGCCTGCGTCCAGGATCTCCTGAAAACATTTACCCAAAAAGACAAAAAACTCGGTGGAGCAGCCGGCTTTACCACCATACTCCATACCCATTCAAGAGCACTCGACTATCATCCCCACATTCATGTTGTCATGCCGGGGGCAAGCATCAATACAAAAACAGCATTATGGCGGGTCAAATCTTCCGGGTATCTTTTCAGCCACAAGGCTCTGGCGCAAGTCTTCAGAGCAAAGATCCTCCAGGCCATTGTTGACCACGGGCTGAGCGTGCCAGAAGATTGCCCGAAACAGTGGGTCGTGACTGC
>ADZZ01000051.1 GCA_000179315.1 delta proteobacterium NaphS2 | reverse complement strand
CCCTGAAATCGCTCCATCTCGTGATAGGATTCGATAACAACTTATTGATATCCATCGGAAAGGAGCTTGGCAACATGTTTATTCTAAACGATATCTTAAAGCCTCTACAAAATGCTTTTTCTTCCACCAATCTCGGCAGGGAACGAGCACACTGGTTCTCTTATGCCATCCTGGCTTTCATCATCCCTTTCACTTCATCTATCTAAAGTTTCACCGTTTTTGAACCTTTTCCAATTTTTCCAGCCAGTTCCGCGCATTTTTTTTATTATGTGCAGAGAATTTTGGCACGAAAAATGAAAATTTTTTCAATTTTTATGCCAATAAATTCAACTAGTTATTTAACTTTTTACCCTTGAAATTCGCTCCATCTCGTGATAGGATTCGATAACAACTTATTGATATTCCATCGGAAAGGAGCTTGGCAACATGTTTATTCTAAACGATATCTTAAAGCCTCTACAAAATGCTTTTTCTTCCACCAATCTCGGCAGGGAACGAGCACACTGGTTCTCTTATGCCATCCTGGCTTTCATCATCCCTTTCACTTCATCTATCTCTTCAAACGTGTTGCGTTGCCTCAATACCTTGTTTGGGCTCAACATTAACAAACGTCGATTCTACACCTTTATGGCTTCCAACAAAATACCATGGCATAACCTATGGGCCGCCTTATGGCACCTCATTCCTGACCCCTTGTCCGATGGGCGACTTATGATCGCATTAGATGATTTCATCAATCCAAAGACAGGTCGCAACATCTTCGGATGTTCTCATATCTTCGATCATGCCGCAAAGGACAATCAATCCAAATATCCATGGGCACAGAATGTGGTTCTTATTGGTCTGTTAAAGGTCATCAAAGGACGATGGGCTTGTCTCCCCCTTTCACAGCGATTTTATTTGCCCCAAAAGGCCATAAATGCCAAATCGGACAA
>ADZZ01000052.1 GCA_000179315.1 delta proteobacterium NaphS2 | reverse complement strand
GCCGTAGGCGATGCCAATCGAAGTGCCCGCGTGGAAAGGCCTTTTCATTTTGTGGAAAATAACTTTCTTCCTGGAAGAACCTTTGTCAGCTGGCATGATTTGAACCGGCAGGCCATCGACTGGTGCCGGAACACCAGCGACAAAACGTTCAAACGGGCTTTGGGAATGATACCGGATGAGGCCTATATCATTGAAAAACCGCATCTCATTGATTTACCCCCATACCGGCCGCCGGTCTATGTGGCAAAACACCGGGTCGTCGATATCGAGGGATATGTGCATTTGGACACCAACCGTTATTCCGTCCCTGAAGCACTGATTGGAAAATCCCTGGAAGTTCAGAAACACTGGCGCAAGGTCATCGTTTATGACAAAAGCCGGAACGTGGCGGAACATGACCGTATTCTGGATAAACGTGATACGCGAACAACTGTGCCGGGACATCATGTTCCGATTCGAAGAAAAAAGGATGCCCGGGTCCCTTCAAAAGAAGAACAGCTGTTGGTGGGAAATGATGCCGTTCTGGATGCGTATGTGGCCGAACTGAAGAAAAGAAGCCATGGTCGTGGCGTGGTCAAGTTACGCCGTCTGCTGCATCTGCAACGGACTTATCCCGGTGAGCCTTTTCTCAAAGCCGTAAGACAGGCCCTTAAGTATCGACTTTTTGATCTGTCCCGTCTGGAAAACATCATCCTCGATTATACCGCGGGTGACTTTTTTGATCTGTCATGAAAAAGAAAATTGAGCAATTACTTATGGACTTGAAGTTTAAAGGCATGCTGAAGGCTTTTGATGAGCAGTTGGCTTTGGCCGAAAAGAACGGTCTTTCCGTTTACGAGGTCATATACAACCTCCTGGCTGAGGAATTACGTTTCCGGCAGGAGCGGAGCATGACTTATCGGCTTCAGATTGCACGGCTCCCATGGGACTGGACCCTCAACTCCTTTCCGTTTGATCTTCAGCCCGGAGTCCGGAAAAGCCGGATGATGACTTTGTCCGGCCTTGATTTCATCAATCGAAGAGAAAACATCGTATTTCACGGAAAG
>ADZZ01000053.1 GCA_000179315.1 delta proteobacterium NaphS2 | reverse complement strand
AAGACTTGCGCCAGAGCCTTGTGGCTGAAAAGATACCCGGAAGATTTGACCCGCCATAATGCTGTTTTTGTATTGATGCTTGCCCCCGGCATGACAACATGAATGTGAGGATGATAGTCGAGTGCTCTTGAATGGGTATGGAGTATGGTGGTAAAGCCGGCTGCTCCACCGAGTTTTTTGTCTTTTTGGGTAAATGTTTTCAGGAGATCCTGGACGCAGGCAAACATGAGGGAATAGATTGTTGCCTGATTTTTCCAGGCAAGATCCCTGAGCTGTTTGGGGAGGGTGAAGGTGATCAGATAGTATTGAGCCGGTAAGCGCTTGCTCAACTGATTCTCGATCCACTGCCGGTTTTCATGGTTCTGGCAATGGGGACAGTTCCTGTGGCCACAGGAATGTGGAATATAGACCTGTTTTCCGCAGTTGTGATCCGTACATTTCGCCAGCATGTGCGGGCCATATTCTTGTCTGCATTGTGCCATGGTCTGCAGAGCCTTTGTATGGCTTGGCAGGACGGAATTCTCGTATCGGTCCAAAAAGCGGTCCCTGAATTCATTGATAATCGAGGAGAGCAGAATCATTTGACCCCTCCCCATGTTATATCAAAGGTGTTGGCCAGCGTATTGACGGCCTGGCTGGCATTGTTTCCGGTATTGGAAGTCAGATGGGTGTATCTGGTGGTGGTCAGGACACTGACATGGCCCAGGATCTGTTGTAATTCAATGAGATCAACGCCTGCTTCCAGCATATGCGTTGCATAGCTGTGCCGCAGGGAATGGCATGAAATTTTTTTTTATGCCGAGTTGTCTGACAACGGCTTTCATGGCGGTCTGGATGCCGCCTCTGTCCAGTGGCTGCTGAACCAGGTGGGCATTATTCAGACCTCTTTTCCGGCTTGGAAAAAGGAAATGGGGATGTTTGTGAACCTGCCAGAAATTTCTCAGCACGCGCAGAGTATTTTCAGGCAGCGGCACCAGCCGGTCTTTGTTGCCCTTGGCGTCGCGAATATGAACTCGCATATTG
>ADZZ01000054.1 GCA_000179315.1 delta proteobacterium NaphS2 | reverse complement strand
GGGTACTGAACAAAACCTGGGAAGACATCCCCTTAATCAAACCGCCAAGAACATCCAGGATCCCGGATATTCTATCCATTGAGCAGCTCAACCGGCTGTTCGCCGAAACCAACAAGTTGAGCTACAAAGTCTTTTTCTTTACCACCTACAGCATGGGGCTGCGCCTTGGCGAAGGAATCAGGCTGACTGTCGGTGATATCGACTCCGTCAATATGCGAGTTCATATTCGCGACGCCAAGGGCAACAAAGACCGGCTGGTGCCGCTGCCTGAAAATACTCTGCGCGTGCTGAGAAATTTCTGGCAGGTTCACAAACATCCCCATTTCCTTTTTCCAAGCCGGAAAAGAGGTCTGAATAATGCCCACCTGGTTCAGCAGCCACTGGACAGAGGCGGCATCCAGACCGCCATGAAAGCCGTTGTCAGACAACTCGGCATAAAAAAAAATTTCATGCCATTCCCTGCGGCACAGCTATGCAACGCATATGCTGGAAGCAGGCGTTGATCTCATTGAATTACAACAGATCCTGGGCCATGTCAGTGTCCTGACCACCACCAGATACACCCATCTGACTTCCAATACCGGAAACAATGCCAGCCAGGCCGTCAATACGCTGGCCAACACCTTTGATATAACATGGGGAGGGGTCAAATGATTCTGCTCTCCTCGATTATCAATGAATTCAGGGACCGCTTTTTGGACCGATACGAGAATTCCGTCCTGCCAAGCCATACAAAGGCTCTGCAGACCATGGCACAATGCAGACAAGAATATGGCCCGCACATGCTGGCGAAATGTACGGATCACAACTGCGGAAAACAGGTCTATATTCCACATTCCTGTGGCCACAGGAACTGTCCCCATTGCCAGAACCATGAAAACCGGCAGTGGATCGAGAATCAGTTGAGCAAGCGCTTACCGGCTCAATACTATCTGATCACCTTCACCCTCCCCAAACAGCTCAGGGATCTTGCCTGGAAAAATCAGGCAACAATCTATTCCCTCATGTTTGCCTGCGTCCAGGATCTCCTGAAAACATTTACCCAAAAAGACAAAAAACTCGGTGGAGCAGCCGGCTTTACCACCATACTCCATACCCATTCAAGAGCACTCGACTATCATCCTCACATTCATGTTGTCATGCCGGGGGCAAGCATCAATACAAAACAGCATTATGGCGGGTCAAATCTTCCGGGTATCTTTTCAGCCACAAGGCTCTGGCGCAAGTCTTCAGAGCAAAGATCCTCCAGGCCATTGTTGACCACGGGCTGAGCGTGCCAGAAGATTGCCCGAAACAGTGGGTCGTTGACTGCAAAGACGTCGGCAACGGCGACAAGGCAATCATTTATCTTGGCAGATATCTCTACCGGGGCGTCATCCGGGAACAGGATATTCTGCAATGCGAAAACGGCATGGTCACCTTCAGGTATCTCCATGCCAAAACCGGGCAATACAGAAGCAGGACCGTCACCGGGGAATATTTCCTCTATCTGCTCATGCTCCATGTGCTGCCCAAGGGCTTTCGAAGGGCCAGGTGTTACGGTTTTCTCCATCCATGCAGCAAAAAGCTCATCTGTTTTTTGCAGATGGTGCTCCGGGTTAATCCGCTCAATATGTTTGCCAAGAAATTGAAAGAACGGCCAACAATTACCTGCCCGGTATGCGGAGCGGCCATGAAAATTGTCCTGACAAAAATAGCAAAACCGCCGGCGAAGCAGGTCCACCTGCCTTACATGAGCGAACACGGAGAAATCGTTATGTAACCCAGAGCCAACATCACCGGTTTATGAAAAAGCCCGGTTTCCCCGGTAATGGACACCTATGCGCAAAAAAACTGCATATTCCGCTTCTGAAAGCCTTGTTCTTCAGGCAAATCTATTTCAAAGAGCATATGGGCAGAAGCAGAAAATCCCTGTCTCACTTCTGTCCTGATCAAGCTGCCTCTTTCAAAAAAGCTGTTTTCTATATATAGTAACCGGGCTTGTCCAACAAACGGTTCAGATTGTGGTTCGCTCCGCTCTCACAATCTAACCTTATTCGTTAGGTTGTCATAGATTAGGACAGGAAAAACACCGCCAAAAAATGAGAACCCTTTTATATGACCGTCAAAAAAGGCCTGTTGCCGCTCGCAGGGATAACACCGAACCAAATGCTTTCCGGAAAATTTGGATCGCATGCAAAAGAGTTTCAGCCGTGTTTCGACACCCCCTAAAATGGCAATGCAGTTTCCCCAGTCCACCTCGGCTTCGACGCCGGTCTGTGGATCTGATGGTATAAATACCTCACGACCACTAACGCCCAATCTCAATTTTGCCTCGCGAACATATCGCCGGACAGTTGTCTCAGATCCTTGAAAAGCATGCTCCTGTTTGAGACGATTAAAAACCCGCACCGCCGTATGCCGCTGCTTTTTGGGACGATCCTTATCATCCTTCAACCATCGGTCGATGGTTCTAATATAGGGGGCCAAAACAGGGTATGCTTGTCCAATCCTTGGCTTATAACCGCTGTATTCTCCCCGAAGAACCTTCTTAACTGTATTTTTGGAATGTCCCGTCTCCCGGGCAATTTGTTTTATGGCTTTGCCATAAACCCTATGTGCCGTCCGTATGTAGCTGTATTGATCCACCGTGAGCATTCTCCTTTCTGCCTCCAGCATAGGATTGATATTTAGCAATCCTTCTTACCAGAGGTCCACTCAGGGGGGTCAATTTTAGGTTGTCGTTTTGGCCTTTAGGGGGTCAGTTTTAGGTTAGCGAAACCAAACTTATCCGGAAGCAAAACAACTTCTCATAACGGCGGATGGAGGCGGTAGTAACGGATATCGAATTCGGCTTTGGAAAATTGAACTTCAACGGTTTGCAGATGACCAAGGTCTTGAAATCTCCGTGTGCCATCTCCCTCCTGGCACAAGCAAATGGAATAAAATTGAACATCGAATGTTCAGTCATATCAGCATGAATTGGCGTGGCAAGCCGTTGACGAGTCACGAGGTAATTGTGAATCTGATAGCCAACACAACCACTCGACAAGGCCTTAAGATTCAGGCTGAGATTGACTCCAACAGTTATCCAAAGGGGATCAAAGTAACTGACACCGAACTTGAGAACGTCAATTTGTTTAAGGCCGATTTTCATGGCGAATGGAACTATTCTATTCGCCCTAAATGTTCAAGTTATTAACGGACAGACTCCTATGCGCAAAAAAACTGCATATTCCGCTTCTGAAAGCCTTGTTCTTCAGGCAAATCTATTTCAAAGAGCATATGGGCAGAAGCAGAAAATCCCTGTCTCACTTCTGTCCTGATCAAGCTGCCTCTTTCAAAAAAGCTGTTTTCTATATATAGTAACCGGGCTTGTCCAACAAACGGTTCAGATTGTGGTTCGCTCCGCTCTCACAATCTAACCTTATTCGTTAGCCCTTCCTTATCAATTTGCTTTTTACCTTTAATTAGATTGTGCCCGACAGTGTAGCAATAAAGACTAGTTGGTATAAAATCTATAAGCACATTTTCCATAATTGTATGTCCTGTTTTAGATTTAGTAGTAACTGCAGTGCTGTCCAAATTGTTTGAATGACAGAATTTGAGCAGGCTCTTCAACTCAGTCGGTTTTTTATAAAACCTATCTGTCCATTTAACTTCTATTGCCCATTCTACCTTTTGTTCATTACCTATATTGACAATATCAACTTCACCACCCTTCCAACGTGAATAATGTAAAAGCGTGTCAGAATGAAACCATTGAGAATAAACCGCAGTTTCGGCGACTTCACCCATCGCAGGGTCTTCGCTAATAATAGGAGAAAAGAGGGCACTTCTAATCGATGGATTTGTTAAATATACCTTGAAAAAGTTTGCTCTTTTAAACCTCTTTGCTGTTCTGTCAACTCTATGAACAGCTCTAATGAGGAATGCAGCTTCCAAATATTCTATGTATTTTTTAATTGTATTTTTGGCTACTCCTGAGCCCTTTGATAGCTCTTCAAGTGACACTTCATTTGAGGTATTGAACGCTAACGTTGTAAAAAGATAATTAAGCTCTTGTATATCCTGGACACCATACAGACCCGGCAGATCACGTAATAATACTTTGTCTATTATATCATTCTTAATGAATCTTCCTGGATCGGATTGAATTTCTTCAGAAAAAATAACTTCTGGGTAGCCTCCAAAGTTTAAGTAATGTATAAAATTATTATTTAACTCTTCAATATTACTGGTTTCAAAGAAATCCTCCACGGATTCTGAGGGAATAACTAAATCGTTTTTTCCCAACAATTCAAGGTATTCGTGAAAGGTTAAAGGGGGTAATAAAAAATCTGTAAATCTTCCAGCGCCAGATTCATGGCTTTTTAATTTCAAAGCTGCTGCTGCAGAGCCAGACACTGTACATTTTATATTTGGCAACCTATCGACGATTGCTTTCAAATGTATTTCCCAATTTTTAAGATATTGGATTTCATCAAAGAAGATAAAGCACTCATCCTCTAAATAGTTAACACCTGTTGCCTGTGAATATATATCTAAAAATGATTCTAACGCGAGACCATTGTATATTGGATGGTCTACAGAAAAATATGCAATCCGTATAGCTGGAACCCCTGAACTTAAAAGGTTTTGTATTGTATGATGAATGAGAACGGTTTTACCTACACGCCTCGGACCCATTAGCACAGTGGCTCTTCGAACTTTTCTTGATTCAACGAGTGGGTAAAAAAGTTTCAGGTAAGCTCGATGGTTGAAAGATCGATATATTTTGGGGAGTTGACCATTTTCCCACCAAGGGTTTTCAATAGCAAGTCGTTTAACCACTTGTTCTGTTGGGACTTTTCTCATTATAGCCTCCTAAGATCAATATATTAATCTTAGGATAGCATGCGGTCGTATAAAGTCAAGGTTTTAATTCTAATGTTGCACGCTAATGGGCCAATCAGCCGCGCGGCTTTTTGCGCGTCCCTTGCAGCAGCAAGGTTAGGAAAATGTATATCTATATCCCATGACAAGTTCAGATCATTTTTGTTCCCTTCTATTTCGTCAACTCAAAAGATCCTATCACCCTGTAAGCAGCCCTCCATGTCCCTTCCTCCAGTGGATTTCTTGCTGTAAGTCAGCAAGTTAAAATAACATGTACAAATCTGTTGACTTTTACTCTAATTCCATACTACAGTCAACTGCATGGAAACTCAACAGAAGGAAGCCCTGATTAATCAGGTTAAACAAAGGTTCCAGTTGATGGTTGCCCACTTGTCTGAGAAGGACAAAAGAATATGGGCTGCATCAGAAGCTAATACAATTGGCAGAGGAGGCGATACCATTGTTTGCCAGGCAACTGGTATATCACGCGTGACCATCGGAAGAGGAAAAAAGGAACTAACGGGTAAGGCAGATGGGGTAAAGCGACGTATTCGGAAACCTGGTGGTGGTCGTAAACGCTTGTCGGACAAAAACCCGGCATTGATTAAAGACCTTGTTGGACGAAGCCGCTACGCGGCAGACAATTCCAGCGATTTTTTTCTCCCAGATTAACCTGCTGTAATCTCCTCCAACTTTGTAATAAAAAGAAATCATCAAGGAAGGCGCATTTGCCTTTCATTTCAATCATTACAAGGAGGAGATTACAATGGATACCACCATGCCAAAAAATTCGCAATTCAACAAGTATTACCGGAAGCACCAGAAATACCTGAAACTCAATGGATTACGGCCAAAAACCATTGAGGCGTACTCAAGGGCGATCAGGCGAATCGGAAACTATTTCGATTGCAGGATCGTCAATCTTACATCCGACCAGTTGCTTGACTATTTTAATGAGCTTCTGGAATGCCATTCCTGGAGTACGGTCAAACTCGATCTGTATGGTCTGAAGTTCTTTTACGCCAGGGTACTGAACAAAACCTGGGAAGACATCCCCTTAATCAAACCGCCAAGAACATCCAGGATCCCGGATATTCTATCCATTGAGCAGCTCAACCGGCTGTTCGCCGAAACCAACAAGTTGAGCTACAAAGTCTTTTTCTTTACCACCTACAGCATGGGGCTGCGCCTTGGCGAAGGAATCAGGCTGACTGTCGGTGATATCGACTCCGTCAATATGCGAGTTCATATTCGCGACGTCAAGGGCAACAAAGACCGGCTGGTGCCGCTGCCTGAAAATACTCTGCGCGTGCTGAGAAATTTCTGGCAGGTTCACAAACATCCCCATTTCCTTTTTCCAAGCCGGAAAAGAGGTCTGAATAATGCCCACCTGGTTCAGCAGCCACTGGACAGAGGCGGCATCCAGACCGCCATGAAAGCCGTTGTCAGACAACTCGGCATAAAAAAAAATTTCATGCCATTCCCTGCGGCACAGCTATGCAACGCATATGCTGGAAGCAGGCGTTGATCTCATTGAATTACAACAGATCCTGGGCCATGTCAGTGTCCTGACCACCACCAGATACACCCATCTGACTTCCAATACCGGAAACAATGCCAGCCAGGCCGTCAATACGCTGGCCAACACCTTTGATATAACATGGGGAGGGGTCAAATGATTCTGCTCTCCTCGATTATCAATGAATTCAGGGACCGCTTTTTGGACCGATACGAGAATTCCGTCCTGCCAAGCCATACAAAGGCTCTGCAGACCATGGCACAATGCAGACAAGAATATGGCCCGCACATGCTGGCGAAATGTACGGATCACAACTGCGGAAAACAGTCTATATTC
>ADZZ01000055.1 GCA_000179315.1 delta proteobacterium NaphS2 | reverse complement strand
ATGCCGAGTTTGCGCAGACCAGGGATAAATGCTGTGACCGGAAAGCTGATCCGTTATCCACAAAAAGCCGCATGGGGATACCTCGCGTTAAAACGGCTTGTTTCACACCTCCATGAAGGCAGCGGTATTTTCCGAATGGGCAAAAGCGGCATAGGGGATCACCCGGGTCGCATCATCAATAAAAGCGATGAGATAGGTTTTTCGTTTCCTGCCGTCATTTTTCCTGACCGCCGGACCGTACATGACATCACTCATGAACAAATCCCCGGCATTGAGGTAGGCGAAGCGACGATGGTCTCTATCAGGTGATGTAATCTTTCGGGTTAACCCGTGGCGTGCCAGCAGTTTATACACGGTGGATCTGGGCATCCGAACATCATCGGGAATGTTGCCGGATGCTCTGACTTTCTTGATTAACAGCGGAACGGTTAGTTCCGGTTCTTTTTCTTTGGCCTCAAGAAGTAAATCCGAAATCTCAAGGGGCAGCTTTCTCGTTTCCCCCTTGTCCGTGCGCTCTTTGGGCAGTAGGGCGTCAAAACCGCCCTTGCGGTATTTTTTCAACCATGAACGGATCGTCTCTTCAGCCACACGGGTGCGTCTGGAGCCGGGAATAACATATTCCTGCCCTGCTTTCTTCCTGATCTGAGCGTAAAGCCCTCTTGATCCGGGCGGCAAATGAACAAAATCCGCGATAATCCCGTAGCGAAATAGCGCCACCTGCTCTTGTAGTTCGTTTTCTGCCATCTAAAACCTCCATTCTTATAAAAAAATTGGCGAACGGAAGCCTTTTACCCCATCAAACGGGCATAAACAGTCCCCATCAATTGTTGGAAAACCCAAGGTGGCAATACCGCTTGCCGGAACGGGGGCCGAATCCGACAATAGGCGGCATGGATGGCAGATATTCCCGACCCATTTCACGCAATTTGATCAGCACCCTGTTTGTGCGGAATTTATTGCGGAATGATTCAAGATCCGGAGCACATTCGGTCACAAGAAGTCCGGCCAGAATTGTCAGTGCCTCCTTTACATATTGGATCCTCCGCCTCAGCCAGCGAAGCCCTGATGGAGAGATATCTCCGGTCTCAAACA
>ADZZ01000056.1 GCA_000179315.1 delta proteobacterium NaphS2 | reverse complement strand
TAAGCCGCTCCTCGATTAGCGACTGAACACATGGTAGTTCAAGAGGTCGCTTCGTGAAATCATTCAGGAATAAAAGTCCCTGCGCTCTGAACCATTTGAGGTTCAGGGTAAAGCGGACGGCCCTGCGGTGCACCGACTGCCATTTGTTCATACTGACCCAAACCCTATGTGCATCTTGGGGCTTGAAGCCTGACTGGATCATGATCCGCTGGAATTTATGCGGGTTCTTCCACTTCTTCAATTGCATGGACCTCAATCGATTCCTGATCCATGCATCCAGCTCCCCGAATATCTTCTTAAACTCTTGAATCCCGAAATAGGCGACCCATCCTTGAAGATATTTGTTGAGTTCCTGGATGTTTTCGGACATGGATAGGGGGTTGTTTCTTTGGGTCAATCTTCGGACTTTGTCCTTGAATTTGGCCCGTGCTTTATTACTGACACGGATCTTTCCCCGTAGAATTTGAAACCCCAGAAAAGGGACATCTTTGATTGGCGATGTCATGCTTTTCTCTTTGTTCACTGGTAAACGTAGTTCTTCTTCCAGGTATTTGACTATCCCGTCCATCACCCGCCTGGCCGCTCTCTCCGATTTCACCAGAATGAGAAAATCATCTGCCCATCGGCAATACCGGTGGCCTCTTCTTTCCAACTCTTGATCCAGTTCATTCAACACGATGTTTGATAGCATCGGTGATACGGGTGAACCCTGGGGACACCCCTTGGTTGTCTTTTCCAATCTCCCATCTACCATCACTCCCGCTTTTAACGCTCTCGCGATCAGCGTTACAAGCGCCTCATCAGCAATCCTCCTGCGGATGAGTTTCAAAATAAGACAGTGTGGGATTTCGTCAAAGAAACTCTTCAAGTCAACGGATGCACACCATTCGTACCCGTCCAGCACAATCGCCTGTACATGCTTAATGGCTACTTGCTGGCTTTTGCCCCTACGGAACCCAAAATTGACGGTCTCGTAAAAAGTCCGAAATCAACATTTTTGGCATATATAACTTGCTGAAATCATTATGTGCGGTTCTCACTTTTTTGACTTTTTACGAATGCATCAAAATTGGATGTCGTAAAGGCTGGATCAAATATCCCTTCCAAAACCAAATTCACACTCTGGGATACAATTCGATCCATTACCACGGGAATACCGAGCTTCCGCTTTTTTACTGCTTCCCTCTTTGGGAATCAGCACCCTTCTGGCAGGTTTGAAACGGTAGGTTCCTGCTTTGAGCTTCTCATGAATGAGGTTCAAAAGCTCTACTRCCCTTTCATCAAAGGCATCTACCGTCATTTGGTCTATCCCCGCTGCTCCGGCATTTCTCCTGACCTGCTRCCACGCCGTTCGCAGTCGTCCCRGGCTGTAGACCCTTTCTAACACCCTTTCCTGCTTCACTTGAAACCTCCGTKACCCCTCCTCACGTTCAGGATTGCCGGGTTGCAGACGGCCTTTTGACCGGAACCGGACCCCTTATGGCCTTCGAGAAACTCCTTCTTGCGGCATTCCTGGCTTGGAATTCGGGTGTCCCCCTTCGGTTTTCTGATTCCATCTTTTCTCCTGCAACGCTATATCGACTCCTCAACGGTGTCACCATAGCTTCTCGTCCACGGCTTCCCATGTCTCAACGGCGCTGAAAAGACATCCAGGCTGCTTCACTGGTCGTCGGGATTTTCTCCTCCACTCCGTTACCGGGCTTCATCGGTCCCGACTTATCAGTACTATCCGTGGATCTGCCACCCTCTGACCCCTAACCGTTTCGGGGTTTCCTTATCGGTTCGATTTTCTGGCCTCTCTCGCAGCATTCGAGGTCAGGTCAGGAGGGCTTCCCTGGGTAAGACGCAGCACCTCCCCATATCCCGTCCAACTTCACTTCGGTTCTCCGGATATCAGGTCTCGCTCTCCCACGCCTGCTCGACCTCCTCCCCGCTGCCATATAGTTGGTTCGCTGTTCGCTACGTACATGGGTTCTGCCTCATGCTTCCTCCGGACAGCCCATTTC
>ADZZ01000057.1 GCA_000179315.1 delta proteobacterium NaphS2 | reverse complement strand
TGACCGACTCGAAATCTCCTTCCTTGAATTTTTCAGCCATTTCCGGAGGGATCAGGTCATTCAAATCCAGAAGCTCGGAGTGCACGGTGATGTCGCCCCTCATGCCTTCCCATCCCTTAAACTCACCTGTCAGCTGAAAAGGGCTTTTTCCCAATTTTAGTGCCAAAGTGTCGATCAAAACGTCATTGCCGGCGAATTTCAGATGAAAATAGCAGTCTTTTATGGGATAGGGAAAAGCCTCAGTGGCAAAGGAGAGGTTCTTTCCTTTCATGTATCCCACTACTTTGGTTTGAGCGGGATTCTTACGGGATGCGGTTACGGAAATCTTGCCGTTGAGGTCCCCGCCTGCGGTGAAATCGACTTTTTTGTACCGAATTCCCAGGTCCTCAAGCCGAAGCTTCTTGCTGGATACGTTGAAGTTAAAGGCATCTTTCCCGACAAGATCGTAGGCACCACTCAGGGTAAAAGATGACTTCCCCAGGTTGCACTGCAGATTGTTTAAAGTGAACCTTTTTCGGGGTAAGATGCTGCCGCTGAAAAGAACACTTCCTTCACTTGCAAAGGGATTAACTCTGACGGATTCCGTTTCCAGATACGCCTGTTTCAAATCAAACGCTCCGTGGAAGTTCCAGGCGTCACTCTTGGAAATGCTGATCTGGCAAGGGATTTTATTTTGAAAGATCGTGGACCCATGAAGGTCCGGGTAGAAGTAGCCGAGCAGTTGATCCATGTCCGCCATGGCCACCAGATGTGCTTTACCCGTTTGCCAGTTGTCTCCCAAATTGCCAGAAATGTTGAGCCTTGTTTTGCCCCACTCACCTTCCGCGACAAAATTCTTGCCGTTTTCGGTATCGATGGTCAGGGCGCCTTCCTTGATCTGAATGGGAAAAGGAATATCCGGATCGTTCAAGGCGCAATCCATAAATGTGATCATGCCGTTTTCAATTTTCGGAAAATGCCACCCCGGCTCATATACGACGGTCAGGTCCGCATCCAGTCTCCCGGCGGCACCCGCCAATTGTCGGAAGTCCGAACCGACGTCGGCGGGCACCAGTTTCAGATGGGTTTGAGCCAGCAGGTCTCCCACCCGGAATGAACCCGAAGCCGTAACACGAATCGATGGGTCGTCTACGTACAGATCTTTTAAAAACAGGCTTCCTGATTTGATGTGTGACGCTCCGAAGCGGCCCCTCACACCGGAAACATGAATTTCGCCCTTTCTGATTTCCAGCTCTCCTGAAACCCGGTCCACGATCATCGCCCGCTCATTCTTGAAAGCCTTGAGCCCTTTGCAGGTGAGATTCATTTTCAGCAGTTCAGCGTTTTCCTGCAGATCAAGATTTTCCAGCCTCTGCCATGGACCGTCCAGAGAAAAAAGGTTTACGCGCACTTCACCTCCGGAAAAGATGGGAAAAATGCGGTTTTCCAGCCAGATGGGCAGTAAAGATGATGGAAAGATCCGTCTGAATGTGGCCAATGTCAGAAAGGACTTAA
>ADZZ01000058.1 GCA_000179315.1 delta proteobacterium NaphS2 | reverse complement strand
GAAGGAAAAATGGCCTCAATGATGATGGCGATGATACGGATATGAAAACGATCAAGGAAAAGGTAGCAGCGTTCCAGGAAAAATTAAAATCTGAAGAAACCTTGTCAAAGAGAGATGAATACAAAAAGATGATTCAGCAGATAGATACATATTGGGATAAGCTCTTCGCAGATCCCATCTCTGTTCATACCGCTACTGGAGAACAACTTATCCAGCCCCAACGAACCAACAATATTCTGGAGCGCTTTTTCAGGGATCTCAAAAGAAAATACCGCAAAAAAACAGGGACAATTTCTTTGAACAAGACATTGAAAACAATCCTCTCGGACACTCCCCTCGTCAAAAACCTTGAGAACAAGGAGTATCTCGACATTATACTTGATGGTTGCAATACGCTGGAACAACGTTTTGCGCGGGTTGACAGCAAATTGGTTTTGCAGGAATTAGACAAAAAAAGGAAGGAAACAGGCAGGCTCCCACAGATTTTGAAAAAGATGATACGGGAACCGGCGTTCCCTCGAAAACTGGGAGAATTGTTTGGTTGTTAAGCAAAATCAAGGCCAACCGTTATTTTCGGCCATAGTGAAAAATGGTTTGATTTTTGATCGACCTGCCTATATTATTTGGAAAAGTCTCTTACTGCCGATAGTTTGAACTTGGCACCGTCCTACACAATCTGAATCGTTTCGCTTCTGGACTTCAGGTCTAAACAAACAGATAACCCGGTGAGTGAACATCAACTTTAAACAACGGAAAAGAGGAGGTAGTCCATGAAAAGTTTAGTGAAAGTGTTTTCTGTTCTTGTGGTTTTCACGTTTTTTGGTTTGACAATGGGCAGCTTGGTTTCTGCCGAGGAAGGAATCAAAGTGGGAATTGTGCTGCCCACCACAGGGTCCCTGGCAAAATTCGGGGAAATTGAGCGGGATGCATTTCTCATGGCGCAGGAAGAGATCAATGCGGCCGGGGGTATCAACGGCAAGAAGTTGGATCTGCTCATAGAGGATACCACCGGAAGACCGGAGGTGGGCCGTTCCGTAGTTGAGAAACTGATTACAAAGGATAAGGTGGTCATGGTGGGAGGCGGCTACAGCAGCTCGGTCACCTATGCCGCGGCCGGCGTTTGCCAGCAGAACCGAATTCCTTTCTTGGTAAATACAGGGTCCGCTGACAAGATTACGACCTCGGGATGGGACTATATTTTCAGGCTGAACCCGCCGGTGAGCAAATATGCAAGCGCCATCGAATCCCTCTTGTCCGAAGTCATAAAACCCAAGACAGTGGCCATCCTTTATGAAAATTCCCTTTTCGGAACAAAAGGGGCCAAGTCCTTCAGCAAGTTGGACGAAGCCGCTACGCGGCAGACAATTCCAGCGATTTTTTTCTCCCAGATTAACCTGCTGTAATCTCCTCCAACTTTGTAATAAAAAGAAATCATCAAGGAAGGCGCATTTGCCTTTCATTTCAATCATTACAAGGAGGAGATTACAATGGATACCACCATGCCAAAAAATTCGCAATTCAACAAGCTATGGCCGAAAATAACGGTTGGCCTTGATTTTGCTTAACAACCAAACAATTCTCCCAGTTTTCGAGGGAACGCCGGTTCCCGTATCATCTTTTTCAAAATCTGTGGGAGCCTGCCTGTTTCCTTCCTTTTTTGTCTAATTCCTGCAAAACCAATTTGCTGTCAACCCGCGCAAAACGTTGTTCCAGCGTATTGCAACCATCAAGTATAATGTCGAGATACTCCTTGTTCTCAAGGTTTTTGACGAGGGGAGTGTCCGAGAGGATTGTTTTCAATGTCTTGTTCAAAGAAATTGTCCCTGTTTTTTTGCGGTATTTTCTTTTGAGATCCCTGAAAAAGCGCTCCAGAATATTGTTGGTTCGTTGGGGCTGGATAAGTTGTTCTCCAGTAGCGGTATGAACAGAGATGGGATCTGCGAAGAGCTTATCCCAATATGTATCTATCTGCTGAATCATCTTTTTGTATTCATCTCTCTTTGACAAGGTTTCTTCAGATTTTAATTTTTCCTGGAACGCTGCTACCTTTTCCTTGATCGTTTTCATATCCGTATCATCGCCATCATCATTGAGGCCATTTTTTCCTTCTGGAAGTGCGATGCGGAGCGCCTCTCGCAGTGCATTGAAGATCTCTGCTTTCTTATCGAGGGCTTTGGCTGATCT
>ADZZ01000060.1 GCA_000179315.1 delta proteobacterium NaphS2 | reverse complement strand
CGAAAGCCTGAAGTTCTTTGATAAAAATGAAAAGGAGGACTCGCGGCGCTATTGAAGGGATTGTCCAGGGGGTTGGATTTCGCCCCTTTATTTTCCAGTTGGCGGATCAATACGGCTTGTCGGGTCATGTGGGCAATACGGACTTCGGTGTGGACCTGGAGGTGGAAGGATCGGATCGAGATGTTGTCGCCTTCATGAAGTCTGTGGAAGCGGCTCCCCCGCCCTTGGCGCATATTGCATCGGTCAGCTGGACCGATATCCCCGTCACACATCAAAACACCTTTCAAATCAAGAAAAGCGAAAGCCAAAAAGAGCGTTCCGCCCTCATCTCTCCCGATGTGGGGATCTGTGAAGACTGCCGTCGGGAACTCCTGGATCCCTCGGACCGCAGATTTCGCTATCCGTTCATCAACTGCACCAATTGTGGCCCCCGTTATACCATCATCCGGGACATCCCCTACGACCGTAGCAGTACCACCATGGCATCATTTCAAATGTGCCCTCAGTGCCTAGAGGAATACGAAGATCCTTCAGACCGTAGATTTCATGCGCAACCCAATGCCTGCTGGGATTGCGGTCCGGTCGCCTCACTCTATGGCCCGCGGGGTAAAAGAATCCCCTGTGATGATCCCATCCGGGAAACCGTCTTTCTGCTGGGGGAAGGCGCCATCCTGGCCATCAAGGGGCTGGGCGGGTTTCATCTCTGTGTGGACGCATGTAACCATGGGGCCGTCATCCGTCTCAGACAACGAAAACAACGGGAGGAAAAGTCCCTTGCCGTGATGGTGCGGGATCTGAAGATGGCCCGGGGATTGGTTTCCATGGATCCCATTGAATCCGGATTGCTCGGCTCACGCCAAAAACCCATTGTGTTGCTTCCAAAGAAACCCCGGCTTCATCTTTCTGAAGCGGTGGCGCCCCACAATCGTTACCTGGGTGTCATGCTCCCCTACACCCCGTTGCATGTCCTTTTGATGGAAGGATTTGCAGGGCCTCTGGTCATGACCAGCGGTAATGTGAGTGAGGAACCCATTACCCATGACAATGCGTCAGCCTTTAGGAAGCTTCACGGTATTGCCGATTATTTTTTGACCCATAACCGGGATATCCATCTGCGGGGGGATGACTCCGTTGTTCGTGTGGTGAATGGCGTACCGAGACAAATCCGGCGCTCCCGCGGATATGTGCCGGTTCCGGTTTTCCTCCCTTCAAGCATGGAAGCCATGCCTTCGGTGTTGGCGCTGGGAGCGGAACTCAAGAACACCGTCTGTCTCACCAAAAAAAACCGGGCGTTTTTGAGCCAGCACGTGGGGAATCTGGAAAACCTGGAAACCTACGATTTTTTCAGTTTGACCATTACACATTTGCGGCGGATTCTGGACATTTCTCCTGGGGTGATGGTCCACGATTTTCATCCGGACTATTTGAGCTCCAGGTTTGCCGTGGATCAGGACGAATTCCCGTCTCTGGCGGTGCAGCATCACCACGCTCACATCGTGAGCTGTCTGGCCGAGCACGGTGTTCAGGAACCGGTTATCGGTCTGGCCCTGGACGGGACCGGACTGGGACTGGACGGCGCCGTATGGGGCGGCGAAGTTCTGCTTTGTGATCTCACTTCCTTTTCACGGCGGGCCCACCTCTCCTATGTCCCCCTGCCGGGGGGCGATGCGGCGGCAAAATCTCCCTGGCGCATGGGGCTCGTTTATCTTTATGATGCTTTCGGTGAGGCGCTCTTTGATCTTCCCATTCCTTTTGTTCGGGATTTGGACTTTAGGACCGCGTCCCTTGTCCTTCAAATGGCGCGAAAGGGCGTGAATTCACCTTCCACATCCAGTTGCGGCCGCCTTTTTGATGCCGTCTCGGCCCTTATCGGCATTCGAAAAGAGATGGCCTATGAAGGTCAGGCGGCCATTGAACTGGAAATGTGCCGGAAGCCTGATGAAAAAGGCGCCTATCCCTTTGACATTTGTTTCAAAAACGGGGAATGGATCCTGGAAACCAGGCCCATCATAGAGGGTGTGGTGGCGGATCTATTGAATGGTCAAGCCCTGGGGGTTATCAGCGGCCGGTTTCATAATACCCTGATCAACATGTTCCATCAAATCTGCGCGACCATCAGAACGGAAACCCATATGGAACAGGTGGCGTTAAGCGGCGGGGCTTTTCAGAACAAGACGTTGCTTAGCGGAATGACAAGAGCCCTCACCGGCGATGGATTTAATGTCATAAGCCAGGARAAGTTCCCGCGAACGACGGCGGATTGAGCCTGGGACAGGCGGTGATTGCCGGAATGCATTGTTCCGGATACAAGGGCCGATTTGAGGAAAATTATGAAATACGTGGATGAATACCGGGATGGTGATGTGGCAAAAGCCCTGGCGCATAGAATCAGGGATATTTCCAAAAAGCGGATTCGGTTGATGGAGATTTGCGGTACTCACACCATGGCCATTTTCAGGCATGGCATTCGAACGCTTTTGCCCGACACCATTGAACTGGTGTCCGGACCGGGCTGCCCCGTATGTGTAACGGCCACGGAGGATATCGATCGCGCCGTGAAACTGGCGCAGACCAAAGGCGTGATCGTCACCACCTTCGGGGACATGATGCGGGTTCCCGGCAGTGCCGGTTCCCTACAGACGGCACAGGCTGAAGGCGTCATGGTGAAGATGGTTTATTCCACCTTTGACGCCCTTGAAATCGCCTCCCGGAATCGGGACAGGAGCGTGGTTTTCCTGGGCGTGGGCTTTGAAACCACGGCACCCACGGTGGCCGCCGCCATCCAGACGGCGCACGCTGAAGGGAAAGGCAATTTTTCGGTGCTGTCCGCCCACAAATTGCTGCCCCCGGCCATGGATGCCCTTCTTTCCGGCGGAAAGGCTTTAGTGGACGGATTCATATGTCCGGGTCATGTGACCACCATCATCGGGACATCACCCTACGAAAAAGTGGTTGAACAGTACCATACGCCCTGCGTGGTGACCGGGTTTGAGCCGGTGGATATTTTACAGGGAATACTGATGTTGGTGGAGCAGATCGAATCGGACAGTGCCAGGGTTGAAATTCAATACTCCCGGGCGGTTTCCCCTGAGGGAAATCCGGGCGCACTGGCTCTCATGGAAAAGGTTTTTGAGCCTTGTGATACCCCCTGGCGGGGGTTGGGAAATATTGCGAAAAGCGGCCTTGCCATCCGGGACGCTTTTGCTGATTTCGATGCGGAAAGCGCTTTGATCTGTCGGTGCCGC
>ADZZ01000061.1 GCA_000179315.1 delta proteobacterium NaphS2 | reverse complement strand
AAGCTCCAAGGCATTGCGGCGTATGGTGGAGCGCATGGCGGAGGATGAAAAGACAGAACCACTCACCCAGGACCATCCCCTGATTCGGCCGGGAGAAGACTATGCGGTTTTCTGGAATCAACATGCTGCTGGAGGATCATCCCGACCGATTGTTACCGAATCTCGGGTAAAACTGTCTCAGGTTTGGGAACAGGCCAGCTGGCTGGAGGTGATAAGGGTTTTTGACCTTGAGGTGGATCCTAAAAGGAGCCGCCGGGACGATGAAATATGGATCAAATCGCCCTTTACCCATGAAGAGAAGGCCTCAATGCATGTCAGTTTGTCGGAGAACATTTTCAAGGACTTCAGTAGCGGCAAAGGGGGTGGCATCATGCAGTTCTGCCGGGAGATGCTGCTCCAAAAAGGCCGGGAAATGACCATGTCCGAGGTGGCCCGGTGGATGGTTAAAGAAGGGATTGCGACGGCAAATCATCCGAAAAGTTTGGTCAAACAGAAAGAGAAAGCCGCAAACACAGGTACAAATCCAGCCATTAAAATCGATTTGCGTCGTTATTTGCGAACCGATCATCCTGAGTTATGCAGGCGGGGCATATCGGCCACCACCTGTCGATACCTGGGGTGTGGGTTTCTCCCCCGGCGGTCATGGGCGAAGACAGGTTCACCGCTTAACTCGCGGCTGGTGTTTCAGGTCCGTGGTGTAAGAGAAAATGGCCAGGGTCTTCAACCGGTGATTCTCACCCATACGGGACGAGCACTGAGTATGGAACAAGAAGAGCTCAATGGAAAATACTGGAGTTATCCGTTTAAGAAAGCCTGGGAGATCTACAACCAGGATAACATCCTGCTGGATGAAGCGGCACTGGGTCAAACAAATATGTTCGGCTTGATCCTGACAGAAGGATTTTTCGACGTAGCAAAGCTTGTGGAGGCCGGTTGCCGCAATGCCGTGGCGCTAATGGGAAATGCCATCTCCTTGGGGCAGATCGAGCGGTTGGTGTGGATCCGTTCCCGGGTTCGGTTTCCTCGCATCCTGTTGTTTTTGGACCGTGATCCGGCGGGGAAAACTGGGGCTTTGCAGGTACGGGAAAGGCTCTTTCACCACGGTTTTCCCGTCACTGTATTTGACTGGGAACAGTTGGTGTCTTTCAATGGTGAGAAACCCAAGCCCATTCCGGAATCCATAAAGGACCCGGCGGACATGTCGGTGGAACAGATTCAAACACTACGCAGGCACGGGATATTTTGAAAACAGGATGAAGGAGGAAACATGAACATGTCACTGGCTGAAATGGAAAAGCATCTCAAAACCCTCCGGCTCCATGGTATGATCGCCACCCTGGAGACCCGAATCGTCCAGSCCAATCAGGGCGCTTCTTTTACTGAGGTCTTTGCCTGTCTGATCCAGGACGAACTGGATTACCGAAAAAGTCGCCTTACACAAACGCGCCTCAAGGCATCCGGTCTCACGGAGCAACCCACCCTGACCGAGTTTGATTGGGGCTTCAATCCGAAACTGCCCAAGATGGACATCTATGAACTGGTGAGCGGAAAATTTATCCGGGAGGGACACGATGCGCTTTTAATCGGATCCCCAGGGACAGGGAAAAGTATGATCGCCAAAACGGTTGCTAACGCCGCCATCCTTGCGGGATACAAAGTGGTGTACCGGGAAGCCCACACCTTTTTCGAGGATCTTTTTGAAGCCACTCAACTTAAACGGAGGAAAAAGATCAGCAAACTTTTTTCCGAAACCGATCTGCTGATCATCGATGACTTGTTTTTGCGCAAGAAAATGCCGGAACAAGCCGCTGATGATTTGCTGGAAATCATTCTGAATCGGTATTCCGCAAAAAAAAGTACGCTCCTTACATCAAATCGACTCGTTGAAGACTGGGGTAAGCTTCTCAGGGACAATACAGCATCTTCGGCCATACTCGACCGCCTGCTTCATCACGGGCATCTCCTGAAGTTCGAGGGAAAAAGCTACCGCCTCAAAGAAGCAGCATCGAGGATATCGCAAAGTAAACAAAAAAAGCAGGATGAAAAAGGAAAGAATATGGACCTTTCTAAAGAAGATTTGTAAACTGAAACCGTCCTGTCGCCGGGGGATTTTGACCCGGCCACAAGTGGGGGATTTTCAGGTGGCCATCCAGGTGTGTGGCGCATTCGAACTTAGGGCATCTTCGGTAATGATAACGGGCAGGTGTGGATGGTCCTTTCTAAGACTGTCGAAGAAACGTTTTGCGGCATTACGCTCACAATCGTTCTTGCTTTGGCCGTCTTGTTTGATTATGAACTCCGGGGCTAACGGAATGACCTCTTTGAGATCGGGATGAACAATTGCCGCCCCCAGCATCTGTTGGTAATAGGTGATTTCGCCGGTCTTTTTGTTTACTTTTTGCAGACAATTATCAGAGAAAATTTTCTTCGAGGAAAAGTAGCCTGTTCCGTCCAAAGATAACAGATAGCATCCCTGGAAGAAAGCCAGGCGCTCCAGAGCTTTGCCTCTTTGCAATTTACTAAAAATATTCTTATACGCAGGTCGAATTTCCACAGGGTCTACTTCATCCAGAATCGTTCGCATCTGCGAGTCACAAGGTATACTTTCTACATGATAAATGCTTTCTAAATTCTCAGCGGCTTGTCTTCGTTTGTCAAAAGCAAGCAGGGACGGATCTTTGAGAGAGAAAACGGCAAAGCCAGACATCAAGGCGTCTGCCATTGATATTTCCGGATGGCTCATACGACGATTTCCCGTGCTGTAAATAATTTGATTGAAAAAGTCATTTTCGCTGGGAATTTCTTCAGATTTGGTATAAATAAGATGGCTTTCTGTCCACTTAAATATGCAGATAGCCATGACCACAAAATCGTCTACAAATCCGGAGATTGGAATCCTTGAACTCATCGACCCCGCTAAGTGCTACGAATTCTTCAGAGAAAAGAAGTGGCCATGTGGTATTTGTTGTCCAAAATGTACCTCAAACCGGGTCAAAAAGAACGGTCACAAACGTAATGCTCCGCTTTGTCGGAACTATAAATGCAATAACTGCGGTTGCCGTTTCAACGATTTTACGGGTACCATTCTGGCAAGAAAACACCATCCCATCAGAGTATGGATCGTCATGTTATACCTCATGGGACTAAACCTATCCAACAGGCAAATCGCCGCGGAGCTGGACCTTAATCCGGATGTCGCCCATAGGATGACTATTTTGCTTCGGAGCGAAATCGCTGCAAGGAAGCCGGGATGTAAAGTCAGTGGGGTAGTAGAGTGCGACGAAGTATACGTAATTGCAGGGCATAAAGGGCATCCGGAAAAAGTTCGTCAGAAAGGGCGAGCACCACGGTGCAGAGCGCTCAAGGGTGCTCCGGGCCGAGGAACTCTTGAAAAAGAAAAACCTCCTGTCCTCGGAATCATTGAACGTTCCGGGGATGTCGCCATTTTTATGCTTCCAGACGTTAAACAAAAAACCATCGAACCGATTTTGCGGTCTGTTATAACACCAGGAACCTTGGTGAATACAGATGAGTACAGCATTTACAATCATCTCACTGACTGGGGCTATACCCATAAGACTGTTTGTCATGGTAAGGGAGAATATGCCAGAGATGAAGACGGCGATGGCTTCTGTGAAGTTCATGTCAATACAATTGAGGGCTTTTGGTCGCTTCTACGATCTTGGCTGCGACCACATCGCGGCGTGTCTCAAGAAAACTTACCACTTTATCTGAGTTTTTTTGAGTTTGTCCATAACGTACGCCGGAGAGGAAAAGCATTGCTGCCGTCATTGATCAATGTCCTTTTTGCAGCCCACGCATGAGCACGCGGAAACGTCGTATGAGCCTTCCGGATTACCCTCACGGTAGTCCGATACTCCCAAAAAATCTTTATGCAGACCCTCGAACAGTGGATCAGCACTAAGATACTTTCGAGAAGCTAACCTTCCCTTTTTCTGTTGGCTTTGATGTTTCATGACATTTATGGGAGTGAATCATGAACCATCGTTCGCCAAATGTCCAGGTTTTCCTGAAATTTATTTGCAGTTTTGACGCTTTTTTTTGAAAAAGAACTCCATAATGCGCTTTTTCAAGAACTTTCAATGCCAAGGCTTTACGAAAAGCGAATTTCAAGTTACACTGATATTGGGCCTTTCAACAGCAACCGGGAATTGCTGATAATCCGCATCAATTCAAGATCCTCTTTTTTGGTCTGTTTGCGTTTATAGTAAACGGAGGATCTGCTAGTTTTCAGCAGCTTACATTGCCGGACAATACTGACGCGTCCATCTTGGGAATCAATCATGTTCCTACGCTGTCTGCGGGTTAGAGACTGAGCTTTTTGGACAAAAAATCACGTTCCACCTTTAGACGGCCGATGTGGCGGTACAGTTCCTCGACCTGGGCCTCATTATTCTTACGGGACTTTTGCCCTTTGTCAAAAATATCGGCGGCGCCATCAAGAAGGGCACGTTTCCAATTGTGTATCATTGTCGGGTGAATCCCAAATCTCGCGGAAAGCTCGGCAACTGTTTCCTCGTTTCGCAGTGCTGCCAAGGCAACCTTGGCTTTAAATTCGGGTTTGTAATGCGTTCGTTTCTTGCTCATTGTCATCTCCTTTCTTGGGTTGACTCAGAGCTTAACACACTGTCCGATTTTTTGGGTCCACCGCAGGACCCCATGTCAAGACCGATTTTCGAGAAATTTAAGCTACCAAAATATTCCTGATATCCTTATCTGATCTGTTCGAATTTTGAGTTTCTATGCTAAACATCCAGAAGAATGATTTTGCCATTTATCCATATTTTGGTACTCTGGTCCCACCTGCTCGGAGGATATGGCAACTGCTGGGAAGCAACCAGAGCGCCGAAGCAGGTGACGTAAGCATGGGGCCGGACTCGATAGTGCGGCCCTTTTTTCATGTCCTTTATATGCTTATGTCGATAATGCGTTAAATCCCGGGGGTTTGGGGGCTGGCCCCCATTTGAATTAGTCAAGCATTCCTTTTCCTTCACAAAAATGTACTTCTGCTGGTGTAAGATAATCCAGTGCTTGATGTAACCGTTTGTTATTGTAAAATAAAAAGTAGCTTTTCAGAGATTGAAAGGCTTCTCTGATCGTTCGATACGCTTTGATGTATACCTCTTCGTATTTTACGGTTCTCCACAACCTTTCAACGAAAATATTGTCCAAAGCTCTTCCTTTTGAATCCATACTGATTTTGATGCCACGTTCCTTTAGAGGAGCCAGGAATTGTGAGGATGTATACTGGCTTCCCTGATCCGTGTTGAAAATCTCAGGTTTTGAAAATGCCAGGGCCTCCTTGAGGGCCTCCACGCAAAACGCTGGTTCCAGGGTGTTACTCAATTTCCATGAAAGAACATATCTGCTGAACCAGTCGATAATGGCAGTCAAGTATATAAATCCGCGTCCAATA
>ADZZ01000062.1 GCA_000179315.1 delta proteobacterium NaphS2 | reverse complement strand
AATGTGGCGGCACTGCAGAATGCCCAGCTTGTATCGGCTGAACATATTCTTACCGCAGTGGAGGAAACGGGATAGTGCTAAACCTGCATAATCAGATTCGGTGAAACAGAGGCGAGCTCTGCTGAGGAGCAACTCGCCAAGGGATAGCTGGATAGGCGACGACGAAATATCGTCATCGGGAGGGGAGTCTTCGGGCTCCCCTTTTTTATGTGATATTTCCGAGGAGCCTTCATGCCTAAAAAAACCTCGGGGTTTGGGGCAGAGCCCCAAGGGTTTTCTCGAAACAGCACCCCGATCAGAAGATAGGCAGTCCGTCACGCATCGCCTTGCAACGATAAATCAATCAGGCAAAAACAAAATATTCTTCGTGCTTTATTGTGGACAATATCCGGTGGGATAATGTGAACGGCAACACCACTCCATACCGTTGTTTTTATATTGGCCAATGTTTTCCTTTTTTTTGGCATCGACTGAAATAACGGGCTGACCATCGTTTTGAAAATCTTTAACCTGCTTGTATATAAAACTGAAGTTTCACAGAAAATGCCCCCGGCTTGATCAGCCGACCATGCGCAGCAACGCCTCCAGGAAAGATTTTCGGGGCAGTTTGTTGTCTTGGTTGCAAACGGCATGAAAATCATCGCTCAATGCGGACTTAGCGATGATATGTCTCAGGTCGGAAAAGGCGAAACTGTTGCGACCCTTGACCTTGTGCCTGCGTTCGGGAATGTTTTCGAGCCGTGAACCATAGATCCAAATGATTGTTGCGGCCATTATGGAAAAATTGATGTGATTGATCACTGCCTGTGCATTGCGGGTTTGGCTTTTGCTGCTTCCAATGTCTTGCTTGATCTCCTTGAAACCCGACTCGATTTTCCACCTGGCCCCATAATACTCGATAATTTGCTCAACCGACAGCTTCAAGTCCGTGGAGAAGATTGCGATCCACTGTGTTTTTCGAAAGACCCAGACAACCCGGACAGGGCACTTGAGTGTTTTGAGCATAACGATTTGGGAGTATGCGTTGACTTCACGGTATTTTCCGTACAGGAAGACGTGATAGGTTGAAGCGTACGCCATGAATGCCGCCGCCATTTCAGCGCACGAACCCAACCTGCTGCCATATTTTTTGGGTCTTCCCGGCTTTTTGGAAGAACCGATCTTGGGGATGGAGTACAGTACGGTATTGGAACGTAATCTTGAAAGCAAATGAACAAAATTTCCGAGTTTAGTGCGGAGGGGTTTGAACAGGCCGTTATTTCCGAACCAGCTGTCACAAACGATTATTATGTCAACGCCGGCAAAGTGTTGAGCTACCTGAATTACCATCTCGACAGCTTGTTGGAGTTTGGTTTGGAAAGAAACGACCTTT
>ADZZ01000063.1 GCA_000179315.1 delta proteobacterium NaphS2 | reverse complement strand
TTTCGCACGAGCTCATACGACGTTTCCGCGTGCTCATGCGTGGGCTGCAAAAAGGACATTGATCAATGACGGCAGCAATGCTTTTCCTCTCCGGCGTACGTTATGGACAAACTCAAAAAAACTCAGATAAAGTGGTAAGTTTTCTTGAGACACGCCGCGATGTGGTCGCAGCCAAGATCGTAGAAGCGACCAAAAGCCCTCAATTGTATTGACATGAACTTCACAGAAGCCATCGCCGTCTTCATCTCTGGCATATTCTCCCTTACCATGACAAACAGTCTTATGGGTATAGCCCCAGTCAGTGAGATGATTGTAAATGCTGTACTCATCTGTATTCACCAAGGTTCCTGGTGTTATAACAGACCGCAAAATCGGTTCGATGGTTTTTTGTTTAACGTCTGGAAGCATAAAAATGGCGACATCCCCGGAACGTTCAATGATTCCGAGGACAGGAGGTTTTTCTTTTTCAAGAGTTCCTCGGCCCGGAGCACCCTTGAGCGCTCTGCACCGTGGTGCTCGCCCTTTCTGACGAACTTTTTCCGGATGCCCTTTATGCCCTGCAATTACGTATACTTCGTCGCACTCTACTACCCCACTGACTTTACATCCCGGCTTCCTTGCAGCGATTTCGCTCCGAAGCAAAATAGTCATCCTATGGGCGACATCCGGATTAAGGTCCAGCTCCGCGGCGATTTGCCTGTTGGATAGGTTTAGTCCCATGAGGTATATACACTTTAAGAAAAAGATTTTGGGTTGGCAATGCCGAACGCCCTTAAAAATATGGGTTTTCCAACGAGATCTACCCCAAAAACATTATCTTGAACAGTATAACATGACGATCCATACTCTGATGGGATGGTGTTTTCTTGCCAGAATGGTACCCGTAAAATCGTTGAAACGGCAACCGCAGTTATTGCATTTATAGTTCCGACAAAGCGGAGCATTACGTTTGTGACCGTTCTTTTTGACCCGGTTTGAGGTACATTTKGACG
>ADZZ01000064.1 GCA_000179315.1 delta proteobacterium NaphS2 | reverse complement strand
AAAACTAAAATGGGATGGTGACCTCGATGCGATGAGGTTGGACCAGTGATTCTGGTCGACTCATCCGTATGGATCGATTATTTCAATGGTATTTACACGTGGCAGACAGACTTGCTTGACACCTATCTGTCGAAAGTTCCCGTCATCATTGGGGATCTGATCCTCACAGAGGTTCTTCAAGGTTTCAGATCCGATAAGGATTACGAAATTGCCAAAAACTTTCTTAGCGCTCTCCCATTTCGTCAAATTGGCGGATACAATATCGCCGTTCAAAGTGCTCAAAATTATCGACGCCTTCGAAAAGTTGGTGTTACAGTGCGAAAAACAATCGATATTATTATCGGAACTTTCTGTATTATTGAAGGATTGATCTTGCTCCATGATGACCGTGATTTTGATCCCATGGTATCCTACTTCTCCCTTATGACACCAACACCGCCATAGTTTCGTTATACCGACTGTCTACTTTTCTTGATGTACAATCGCGGTGCTGACCGGCACCGCGATTCACGGCGGCGGAGCCGCCGTGAACGCCACAAATCACCGGCGGCAAAAAGCAAAGCGACGAAGGAGCGGCGCTTTTTGACGTCCGAGTGCATTTGCCTTGTTCGAGTGCATTTGCCTTGTTGGACGAAGCCGCTACGCGGCAGACAATTCCAGCGATTTTTTTCTCCCAGATTAACCTGCTGTAATCTCCTCCAACTTTGTAATAAAAAGAGGCTCATACGACGTTTCCGCGTGCTCATGCGTGGGCTGCAAAAAGGACATTGATCAATGACGGCAGCAATGCTTTTCCTCTCCGGCGTACGTTATGGACAAACTCAAAAAAACTCAGATAAAGTGGTAAGTTTTCTTGAGACACGCCGCGATGTGGTCGCAGCCAAGATCGTAGAAGCGACCAAAAGCCCTCAATTGTATTGACATGAACTTCACAGAAGCCATCGCCGTCTTCATCTCTGGCATATTCTCCCTTACCATGACAAACAGTCTTATGGGTATAGCCCCAGTCAGTGAGATG
>ADZZ01000065.1 GCA_000179315.1 delta proteobacterium NaphS2 | reverse complement strand
TGATGGTTACGAAGATTTTCTGGAGAGCGTCAGCCGGTCCGCCCAGAAGAGCAGGGAAGAGGCTATCGAGAGAGGTTTCAATCAGAGTGACTTTGAAGAAGAGATCTCCCCGGAAATGGGCGTCCGGATCAAGAAAGCGAGGGAAAGTCGCGGCCTGAGTATTTTTGATGTCTACTTGCGGACGGATATTGATGTTGACACGCTGTCTCAAATCGAGGAGGGAAACATTACGCCCCCTCTGGGGACGGTCATAAAACTCGCCAAGGCCCTTGATCTGAAGATGGGTTATTTCATATCCGGTGAAGAGGAAAAGAGCTACACAATCGTACGGCGGGATGACCGGGAAAAGGCCTCCCGATTTGACTCGAAAAAAGAGGAACAGTACGGGTATGGTTATGAATCTCTCGCTCCCCGCAAGACCAACAGGCAGATGGAACCGTTTTTGGTTACCCTTGAACCGTCTGATACCGAAGAAGAGCGGTCATCCCATGACGGCCAGGAATTTATTTTTGTGCTGACCGGGAAGATGGAGGTGCGCCTGGGGGAGGAAATCCATATCCTGGACCCGGGCGACAGCATCTACTATGATTCCACGGTACCCCATCTGGTCAAGTGCCACAACGAGGAAGTCACCAAAATCCTTGCGGTCCTTTATGCCGGTAAATAATAATCCAATTTCATTACTATCTATAGCGTGTTACAAAAATATCTGAAAGTTAAGCCTGAATAAACTTATGCAAGGACCAGCGAGAATCATCAGATCGGACGGAATCGCAAACTGCAAAAACCTTGAGCCTCTTTACAACTGGACGGAGGCGGGTGCTTACCTCACCGTCGACAAAGTCCGGTGCAATGGGAAATCCGGCGCAATTCTCTGTTATCACAATCCCCCGGTGCACCAGATCGGAACAGCAGGCCTTTATGCGTTTCATGACGGGCTTGATATTGTTTTCGAAAGGAGGGATGATCTGCAATTCCTGCTATTGTGCGGTGCCAACGCGCCGGTGCATTCGGGCGGGGATCTAAAGGAAAGTCTCGGCAGGCTCAAAGAATCTCTGGTTAAGAAGCGTGAATTGGAGGTTGCGGGGGCGTCGGAAGTTGAAATCGATCGTCTTTTCAGTTGGGGTGAGAGCCGACTTGAAAAGGGCGTTTTGCTGTATCGTAAGATCAGAAAAGCGGCGCAATACTTGCGAACCGTGGGAATATGCGGCGGAGGTCTCAGGTTCGGCGGATCCGCCGAGATTCCCCTGATGACTGACTACCTTATCGGTGATTCGAGGAGCGGGATGTGCTTCAGCGAAGCGTTGATGGGGATTATTCCCGGCTGGGGGGGCATAACGCGCGTTCTTGTGAAGGCGGGAATCGTAAATGCCGCCTATATGGCGAAAACGGGAAAACCGGTTTTTGCCCCGGACTTGAAAGCCATAGGCGTCTATAACGACATTGTGGAGATTCCCTTTGCATTGCCGAAAAAGGAGAAAACGGGGGATCCCGCCCAGGACGAAAAAAAATATCTGGAGGACCTGGAGGACCATGATGACCGCGCAGGCGCTCTTCTGCTTCGGGAGGGCCTCGAATACGCAACCTGTCCTGAGGAAAAAATCCCTTTCGTCGGGGTAAATGAGCGAAAAGTCCTGGCCGAACCCGGATCTATTGAAAAGGAAGTCACCCGAAGGGTCAACCCTGATCATTATGCCCACATTTGGGCAAAACCCTTAAGAGATGTGGACCGAGAGATTGCCGCATTGGGAAGACCCTTGGCGCCGCAATCCATCCAGGCGATAGACCGTTTCCTGGAAAGTTATGACGCTGCAATGTTTGATGAAGAAGCGTTCATTCACAAAGAACTGCAGGCGGATGCGGCATTATACAGGGATCCGAGATTCCTGGAAGGGTTGCGTGCAATGCTGGGCCAAAGGGTGCCGGACTTCAGAACCCCTTAGCATTCCATGAAAAGGTGAATGCCTTGCTCTTTCAGACAATCGTTACGCATACTGCCTTTTGTGCCCCTGAAAGCCCGTGAAAACAAACCGGGTGAACTTGTTTTTAAACCCTTTTAACTCTTCCGGATGATAAAGGATTTCTTGATCCGATTTTGAGTAGAATTGTACATATTGCTCAAAGGTGAGCTTTTTTCTGTCTTCCAACTGTTCATTCATTCCGATTGAATCAACGATGCTGCCGATGCCGGACTTGATCTCACATTGAAAAAATTCCGCCCCGCAACCACTGCCGTAACTGAAAAGCCCGACCTTTTTCCCTTCCGCCTTTTCTCTTTCAGACTCCAAAAGACTGGCAAGCCCCATATAGACCGAGCCCGTGTAGATATTGCCCACCTCCTGTACGCCTCTAAGGCTGGGAGCAACCATCCTTTCAAAGGTTTCTTCAAAAATTTCCTCGATACGTTCCGGCAAGGCGCCCTTGTTTTCTATTTCCACCAGATGCTTGTGGGCCTTCCGGGCCATATTGGTAAAAGGCATATGATAAATCAAATAGTCCAGATTGTCCAAGAGCTCGCCTTCCTTGATGCCGCTGTTTTCACGGAAATGCGAGACCGCTCCCTCCAGCGCCGTGAGATAACAATCGATTGAATATTTTCCATCCACAATGGGAACCCGGTGCCCGGTCGGTCGCCAGAAGTCGTGTACGTCCTTTGAATATATTCCGTTGAGCATCGTATCCAGTGAAAAGAGGCGGGGATTGGCTTCAACAAGCAGTGCCAGGGCACCCGCGCCCTGGGTCGGTTCTCCAAGGGTTCCGAAACCGTATTTTGCGATATCCGTCATGATGACAATTCCCTTGGGTTCTGCATTGTTATGTCTGGATATCCATTCAATGGAATCGATGAGTCCCGCCGTTCCACCGTAGCAAGCGTGTTTTATTTCATATACCCTGCATCGTGTGCCGATATTCAATAACCCTTGAACAAAACTGGCCACCGGTTTGGAATGGTCCACGCCGCTCTCGGTGCTCACGACCAATTGACGGATTTCATCGGGGTTGATGTTGTTTCTCTCGATAAGCTGCTGAGCGGCATTGGCGCCCATGGTAACGGCATCTTCCCAGCTTGGAATGATCGCCATGTTTCGATTGCCGAGACCGGTATGAAACTTTTCTTTGGGGATACCTCTTGCCGTTGCCAACTCTTCGTGGGGGAGATAGTATTTGGGGATATGGATGGCGATATCGCTTACACCTGCTAACATGACGACTCCTTTCAACAGAACCTTTGTTCGGCTCTCCATATGCGTTTGGACGAAATTTATAATTCCATCATTCCAAAAAAGGTGATTGTATATCAAAAGCGCCAAAAAGGATCAAACAGAAAAAAAGGCCGGGATTCGCTTTCTCGATAAATGTGGAAAGCCATCGTCCCCATTCATCATTTTGGCCTGATCCATTTTTTTATTGTTATTGGCCACGCACTGATGTTATACAAATCAGTTATCTTATAAATGAATAGTATTCAGCAGGCAAGGAAGAATCAGCAACATGACATTATGTTACCAGATGGATGATAAGTTTGAGATGATTCGGTTGGCGGTCCGGGAATTCGCGGAAAGCGAAATCAAACCCGTGGCCGGGGAATTGGAAGAAAACGAAGAATTTTCCGTATCGTTGACACAGCAGATGGGGGATATCGGTTTATTCGGCATGACGGTACCCGAAGCCTATGGGGGGCAGGGCCTCGATTATATTTCCTATATTATCGCCGTGGAGGAGATTGCCCGGATTGATGGTTCACAGGCCGCTACCCTTGCGGCGGGCAATTCTCTGGGCATCGGCCCCATCGATGCATTCGGATTGGAAGCCCAAAAAAGAAAATATCTTCCTGATCTCTGCCGGGGAAGAACCCTGATAGGGTTTGGCCTGACGGAACCGAACGCAGGTTCCGATGCCGGCGCCACCAGTACCACCGCAACAAGGGACGGGGATTCGTGGATCATCAACGGCAGAAAGACGCTGACAACAAACGCCGACACCCCGATGACCAAGGGGTCCATCGTTCAGGCGTTGACCGGTACCAGGCCGAACGGAAAGGTGGAGTATACCTGTTTTATCGTCGAGAATGACACGCCGGGCTTCACCCGGAATACGCTGAAACGAAAACTCATGTGGAGAGGTTCCAATACGGCGGAACTTTTCTTAAACAACTGCCGTGTTCCGGACAATGCTGTTCTAGGGAATCCGGGGGACGGGTTCAAACAGATGCTTGCAACCCTGGACGGCGGTCGCCTTTCCATCGGGGCCATGGGGCTGGGTTGCGCTCAAGGCGCCTACGAAGCGGCGCTGCGTTATTCCAAGGAACGGGTTCAGTTCGGGAAGCCCATCAGCAGGCAACAGGCCATCAGCTTCAAGCTGGCGGACATGGCATTGAAGATTGAGCTGGCGAGAAATCTTCTGTACAAGGCTTGCTGGCTGGCTGAAAACAAGCGCCCCTACGGCAAGGAGTCCGCCATGGCCAAACTCTATTGCAGTGAAATCGCAAGGGAGGTGGCCGATGAGGCTGTTCAGGTCCATGGTGGATACGGTTTGTTCAAGGATTATGATGTGGAGCGCTTCTACAGGGATCAACGTCTTCTGCAAATCGGCGAAGGAACGTCCGAGGTTCTCCGGATCGTGATTTCGCGGGCCATCGGTTGTTAGTATCATGGTCCCTTGAAACCAAGATCATTTGAGGTTTTTTAAATGAATATAGTCGTGACAGTCAAACAGGTTCCGGATACCCAAGAAGTGAAAATCGACCCGAAGACCGGTACGCTGATTCGGGAGGGTGTCCCCAGTATTATCAATCCTGAAGACAAAAATGCCATAGAGGCAGCGCTCAGGATAAAGGAAGATAACGATGATGTGGTGGTAACGGTTTTATCCATGGGGCCGCCTCAGGCTGAAATCGCCTTGAGAGAAGCGCTGGCCATGGGCGCTGACAGGGCCATTTTGATGAGCGACCGGGCATTTGCCGGTGCTGATACCCTTGCGACCAGCTATATGCTTTCGAGAGCCATAAAAAAAATAAAGAAATTCGACCTCATTATCTGTGGAAGACAGGCAATCGACGGCGACACCGCCCAGGTCGGCCCCCAACTGGCCGAAGGATTGAACCTCCCGCAGGCTACCTATGTGGAGGAAATCGCCATTCGACAAGATGTGGTGACCGTTAAGAGTCGTTTCGACAGCGTCATGCGGACCATCGAAATGAAAATGCCGGCGTTGATCACGGTCTCCAGCAGGGTCAACAGGCCCCGCTTCAAGACCATGAACGGGGTTCTGAAGGCATTTCGAGACAAGGACGTCGTTACCTGGACAAAAGACGATTTGAAACTGAATCCCATGCGAATCGGCATCAACGGGTCTCCCACCTGGGTCAGGAAGACCTTTGTTCCCAGTCACAGTCGTGCCGGGCTGATGATCGAAAAACAACCTTCGGAGAGCGCGGCGGACATCCTCGATTTTATGTTGGAGAAGTCCCTCCTCAGGTTTTAAGGTTCCGAAATGTAAAACCAATCAGCTGTCTGCCGACAGCTTATGGACAGCGGATATATGAAAAGGATAGGTTATGCCGGTTGTTGTTAATGAAGAAAAGTGCAAGGGATGTAAACTCTGCGTTGAGGCGTGTCCTTATGCGGCCATCAGCATGAGGAATAAGAAAGCGGTCATCAATGACGGGTGCACAAATTGCGGATCGTGCATCGATTCATGTGAGTTCGGCGCCATCGGCTTTGAAGGATCCCAGGAGAGGATCCGCATGGATGTCACCCCGTTTCACGGGATATATGTTTTCATTGAGCGGGATAATGAGACCGCTTCAAAGGTGTCCCTTGAACTGCTGGGAAAGGGAAGGGGACTGGCGAATGAATTTTCAAAACAGGGTAAAGAGCAGTTGGTGACGGCAATCCTGATCGGTCATGATTTGGGTCATATGGCCGATGAATTGATTTATTACGGTGCCGATCATGTGATCATTGTGGAGGAAGAACCTTTTAAAACGTACCAAACGGGCATTTACACCAAGGCCATCGCGCAAATTGCACGGGAGAAAAAGCCTGAAATTCTTTTGTTCGGCGCCACACCCCAGGGAAGGGACCTCGCCCCCCGTGTGGCCAACCGGCTGAAGACAGGGTTGACGGCCGACTGCACCGGCTTGGAAATATGCGCGAGGGAGGGTATCCTGCTGCAGACCCGGCCGGCCTTCGGCGGAAATATCATGGCCACCATCGTCTGTCCCGACAACCGTCCCCAAATGGCCACGGTCCGGCCGGGTGTCATGAAGAAGCTCCCTCGCGATCCCCAAAGAAACGGTACCCGGGAAGAAATAAAAATTGATCTGGATGAAAAGGATTTCATCACCCGGGTGTTGGAGATCGTTCAATCGACCCGGAAAGGCGTGAAGCTGGAAGATGCCAAGATCATAGTGGCCGGAGGCCACGGGGTGGACGGCGTGGAAGGTTTTAAGGTTTTAAAGGCCCTTGCCGCGGAACTGGGGGCTGAAGTGGGTGCTTCACGGGCAGCAGTGGATGCGGGGTGGATCGGGCAGGATCACCAGATCGGCCAGACGGGAAAAACGGTCCGGCCGGATCTCTATATCGCCTGCGGCATCTCCGGCGCCATCCAGCATCTGGCAGGGATGTCGCAAGCCAAAACCGTTATTTCCATCAATACCGATCGGAAAGCGCCCATTGTCGCTGCTTCGGACGTAACCTTTATCGGCGACATGTTTCAGGTTGTTCCGGTGCTGGTCGATAAAATCCGGGAATACAAGAAGGGATTGATATGATCCTTCCGGATCCAGGAAGATCCTCGATGCTTCGCGGGAGTTTTTCAACTTGATTACGGAAGCTAAAACGCCGAAGGCTTATCCGTTTAAGGAGATAGAATGAACAAGACGTTTCATACCCTGATCGGTTTTACACTCTGTTTTTTTCTGCTGGGGATTGATGGTGCATGGGGGACTGACGGCACCGAGAAGTGGGCGTTTAAAACGGATGGTCCGGTGGACGCTTCTCCTGCCGTGGGGGCGGATGGCATTGTCTACGTCAAATCCAAAGACGGCAATCTCTATGCCATAAACCCGGACGGTTCCAAGAAGTGGGCCTTTAATTTCACTTCGGCAGGCTCGCTGGGCGCTTCAGCCGCCATCGGAAACGACGGCACGATCTATGTGGGATCAGCGGCCGGGCTCTATGCCATTAAGGCGGATGGCACCCTGAAATGGCATCTCTTTGATGTTGACGGTGCCGTGTATTCCTGCCCCGCAATCGGAGCCGACGGAACGATATTTTTCGGTTTAGCGGATAATAACGCAATGTGCGCGGTTAAGGCGGATGGTACCAAGAAATGGTGCTTTTCCACCGGGTCCGCGGTCAGTACCTCTCCCGCCGTGGGAAAAGACGGGACAATTTATGTGCAGGCGGTTGACAATCTTTTTGCCGTGGACGCGAACGGCAACCAGAAATGGGTCTTTCAAGTGAGCGGTGAGGATTCTTCGCCCGCGGTGGGGCCCGACGGCACGGTCTATGTGGGATCACTCTTGAGTCTTTACGCCATAAATCCGGACGGCACAAAAAAATGGGTTTTCGACACCGAAGGCTTTGGAATTCAATCCTCCCCCGCCGTGGGGGCTGACGGCACCGTCTATATTTTGGGAGGATCAGACGGCAATCTCTATGCCGTAAACCCGGACGGTTCCAAGAAGTGGGCCTTTAAGACGGGAAGCGGTTCAGCCTCCTCCCCTGCCATCGGCTCAGACGGCGTTGTTTATGTGGGATCCGGCGACAAGAACATCTATGCCGTCAATCCCAATGGAACCCAGAAGTGGGCTTTCGGGACAGGTGATCTTGTGGCATCGTCCCCGGCCATCGTCTCCGACGGGACGGTCTACGTGGGATCCAATGACAATAATCTGTACGCCATAAACGGCAGTTCAGCGGGATTGGCCCACACGGGTTGGCCCATGTTTCATCGTGATCTCGGACACACGGGATTCAGTGGCGCCTCTCCTACGCCGGATATTAAAGCCAACGGGCATGACGGCGCCATTACCGTTTCATCAGGGACGGCCGTGTCCGTTGCGGTCGGTCTCAATGCAGGGTCCTTTTCTGCTGCAACGGCCGATTGGTGGGTGGCGGAATCCACACCATCAGGCACTTTCAATCATTACAAGCTCTCCGCAGGCGCCATGGTCCCAGGCCTCATCCCGACACATAAAGGTCTGCTGTTTGATTTGGATACCACGCAGCTGATCAATTCTCATGAACTGACACCGGGCACTCACATTTTCTATTTCGGGATTGATCTGAACGCGAACGGTGCTCTCGATATGGATTCCATGGTCTTCGACTGGGTGACCGTAACGGTGACCGGGCCCTAGTCACGCCTTGGACAATCCATCTCGAAAAATGGAATAGCGCCCGAAGCAAGGTGACGAACGGCTGAGGAGTCGCGTTAAATACTATTTCGTCTTGCGGAACCGAACATTAAGCATACGTTCAAAGACCTTTATGAGTGCGCCTTTGCTTTCGTCCTCCAAACCCTGCAGCAAAGCCATTTTAAATGTTGTGGCGGTCGCCTCCACCAAGGGCAGGGGAATTTTGTGGTGGGCTGAGATTTCAGCGGCGCTGACCAAGTCTTTGTATGCCGATTTAAGAGGGTATCCTTGATCGAACCTGTTTTCAAGCGTTAAGGGCAGAAAAAAATCCGCGGCAAAGCTGCGACCCGTGCCGTTTGTGACAACTTGGGTCACTTTTTCAGGATCCAAACCGAGTTTGACCGCCATGGGGAGGACTTCGGCAATTCCCGCACAACATATATTGAAAAGCAACTGGTTGATCAACTTGGTCAACTGGCCGTTGCCGATTTTCCCCGTGTAGACGATGTCCTTTCCCATGGCATTAAGCAGCGGACGAACGGTCTCGAGAAGGTCCGGGTCGCCCCCAAACATGATTGTCAGATCTCCTTTCCTGGCTCCGGCTTCCATCCCTGAAACCGGCGCATCGGCGAACAGAATTTCCATTTCTTTCAGTTGCCGTTCAAATTCAATGGTTTTGATGTAGCTGATGGTACTTAAATCAACAATCACCAGATCCTTTTTCGCACCGTTAATGATGCCGTTTTCTTTAAATATGACGCTCTCAACCACCCGCGTGTCCGGCAGACTCAGGAGAATACAGTCGATCTCACTTGCCAAATCAGCCGGATTCCGGAAGGACCGGGCGCCTTGATCGGTCAAGAATTTGACGGCATCAGGGTTAATGTCGCAAACCGAAACATCATAACCGCTCTTTAAGATATTCAATGACATCCATTTCCCCATTTCCCCAAGTCCGATAAATCCGATTTTCCGTTTCATTTTTTTCTCTCCGGCTTCTGTAATTTTGTGATAAATTCACCAACCACTTTCAAGGGCTTTCCAGAATTCGACGCAATTCCTGCACCGCGCTGTCAGGTGTCGTGATAACAGGCGCAGTCACCCGTGAAACCACGGCTTTAGCTGCTCTGGCCATGGAAAACTGGCCCAAAACCGCTACATCCAACGGCCCTAACGCGGAGGCTGCCTCAGCAATGAGGGTGTCGTGTATCTCCGGCCTGCCTTGGCGCAAGGCGGTCAGTGCATCGGGGATGACCCTTGTTTCCAATTCAAGGGGAACGCCACTTCTACGGGCCACGGCATGCATTTCAGCGGAAAGTGCCGGCAGTGACGGCTCAAATGTCGTCAGCAAGCCGATATGTTGTCCAACCTTGATTGCAGCGGCAAAGGCCGCTTCGTTGGGCGTAAGGACCGGAATTTGAATTTCCCGTTTCACCGCTTCAATGGCTTTGCCAAAGGCCGAGCAGGTGAACAGGATTCCATGGGTCGCCCGATCCCCGGAACCGGTTCGTGCGGCATACCGCCCCAGGGTTTTGAAACGTTCCATCATTCGGGTATCAAGCATTCCCCGGTTGGCCGCATGGTCTGCCGAAAGGGAGGAATCCAGCAAATCGTATATCTCCGCTTCGGGCCAATTAACACTGAATGCCCTGTGTATGGGTTCCAACGATTCAGTCAAGGCGTGGATCAACATGACTCTTTTGGGTCGCTTCGGTAGATTGGCACGTTCAACTTTTGACATAAGACTTCCTCCGTAAAAAACGCGCTGTGCTTCAGAATTTCTTCATCCGTCAAGATGCTTACTGCCGGAAAAGGAATCTCAAAGTATGAGCCGAATATCCTAAGATTTTGAGAGGCTAACCGGTTCCCGGCCCGGCGCAGCAATTCCGCGGCGATCCAACAGGGAGCCATCCTGGCTGTAAAGATAAATCAGTGCTTTGATGTAATTGGCGAGGGCTTCCACTTCCGCAATCCTGCTGGCCAGAAGATCCCGCTGCGCCTGCGCCAACAGAAGGCTGGTCGACTTTCCCACCCGCAGTTTTTCCGTTTCCACCCGAAAGGTTTCTTCGTTGAAAATACGGGTGGTGGTGGACGCGTTGATCTGCTGCCTTGTGCGGTGCACTTCAATATATGCGGTTCGCACATCCAGTTCGATCAGCTGGGAGAGGTTCTGAAGGGATTTTTCCGCCTGCTCGAGACCGAGCACGGCTCGCTCATAACGGGATTTCGGCGCGCGATTGTATATGGGGTATTCAAAGCGGAGCCCCACGAATGCATCATAGTAATCCCCGGTGATGTTGTTGATGGATTGGCCGAAGGAATTGGCGTAACCGCTTTTTCCCAAGGTGACGAAGAGATCCAGCACCGGGAGCAGGCCGTTTTTTGTCTTGACCACCTCCAGATCGTTCTGCATCAGTCTTAAGCGGGCTTCGTTCAATAGCGGTCGCATTTGCATGGAGATGTCCACATAAGATTGAACATCATCCAACTTGACTTTCGGAAGGGTCGGCTGATAGACGAGATCCACTTCCCGCTGCCACAGGTTGGCGCCGGGGGGGTTGAGCAGCCGCAACAGCTGCAGGCGCACGGTTTCACGATTGCTTCGGGCGTTGATAAGCCCCTGCTCCTGGGCTGCCAGTTCCGCCTGAACCGCTGGCAGTTCGGCTTTGGCCAGCCGTCCCACTTCGATAAGCGCCTGGGTTTCGGCCACCTGCTGGCGAGCCACCTTGAGTGACTCCTCAAAGATTTCCACCTGCCGTCGGGCGAGGGCATAATCCCAGAAGGTTTCTTCCACTTGTGCCACCAGTGCCTGGGTGAAGCCCCGCAACTCAAATTCCGAAAGGCGCGTTTCCAGCCGCGCTTGCTGAAGCCTCACGAGGTTGACGTCGCTGCCATAGCCTCTCAGGATGGCCTGGTTCACGGTGAGGCCCAGCCGGCTCCAGTAAAAGGCGTCCTGGTAGAGGGAGGAATTCGTCATTTCCGTGGTCCCCTCCAGTGTGACGGTGGTGCCCGTGGGAAAATATTGTGCTAGGGAAATAATGCCCGCCCCTTCATTCCTGACGAAATCCTCCGTCAGGGACCCGGATCTCGCCTGGCGTTCTCCGTCGGTACGGCCGCCGGAGATTTCAGCCGCCACGTTCGGATCAAACACGGCCCGTTCCGTGTCCTCAAAGGTTTTCGTAATGGCAGGGTTCAGCTTTTCCACCACCAAAGAACGGTTGTTTGTAAGCGAAAGAAGAATGGCTTGGGTGGTGGTGATGTTCAAAGGTCCGGATGGCTGAGCCATTCTTGAAGGCGGTTGGACCGGTGCCTTTTCTTTTTCGTCCCATGCCATGGTCACAGAGGTATCCGCCGGCTTACTGGGGCCGCCCGCGGTCTGATCGATCCGTTTTTCCACAAAGCCGCAGGACGTCAAACCGAGGCAGCAGCCCACCATGACGAGAACCTTCAAAAGGGGGTATGAAAAAGTTGAGTGTATCATGTTTTTCTTTGAGAAGTCCTTTCGTATGGGGACTTTTTGGGTGACAACATGATTTCCAAAAGGATACAATTTTCAGGTAAAGAAAAATGAATATCACGTCCGGAAATGGTGTGCTTCCGTACGGCGCATATTCTCCTAAACCTTGAAAGGATAGTCTAGCATGAAAAGGCCGGGGCTCAAAATTTTTGTTCTGGTGATGCTTCTGGGCGCCGCGGCAGGGGCGGGCTGGTTGCTTTTTCATCAGTTTCAGGACAAAGAAAAAAGAGATATCCAAGGTGATGCGCTACGATCTTCCCCCGTTGAAGTGGCTTCCATCGAAACCGGTCCCATTGTGTTGAAACGAACTTTCAGCGGTACGTTGGAGCCCTTGGCCGATTTCGTGGTGGCGCCCAAAGTGAGCGGACGGATCGAGAAGCTCCTGGTGGATATTGCCGACACAGTCACCCAGGGACAGGTTGTGGGCCAATTGGACAATGCCGAATATGTCCAGGCAGTGACCCAGGCGAAAGCGGATCTTGTGGTGGCGGAAGCCAACCTGGCCAAGGCAGCAAGCGATCTGGGAAACGCCGATCGTGAGTTTGAACGGACGCGGAAGCTTCTCAAACGGGGCATCGCATCGGACTCCGAGTTTGATGCGCTCAAAGCGGATCGACTGGCCAAAGAAGCGCAGCTTCAGGTTGCCCGTGCCCAGGTAACCAAAGCGGCGTCATCGCTGGAGACGGCAAAAATAAGGCTGGGGTACACCCGGATCATGGCCAGCTGGAGCGGCGGCGAGGGCGATCGTCTGGTGGCCGAAAGGTATTACGATGAGGGCCAGACCGTTGCGGCCAACCAGCCGTTATTGTTGATCGTTGAATTGGACCCCATTCTGGGTGTGGTCCATGTTACCGAAAAGGATTACGCGTATTTGAGACCCGGACAGACCGTGTCCCTGACCACGGATGCATATGGCGATTCGGCGTTTTTCGGGCGAATTGAGCGAATCGCTCCCATTTTTCAGAAAACCACGCGCCAGGCCCGGGTGGAAATGATCATTGAAAATCCCGGACATCGGCTCAAACCGGGCATGTTCATGCGGGCCGCGGTGGTGCTGAAGAAGGTGCGCGAAACCACTATTGTGCCGGAACAGGCCTTGACCACCCGTGACGGCCGGGATGGGGTCTTTGTGGTAAGTAAGGATGGAAGATCGGTGATCTGGCGGACCGTGAAAGTGGGCATTCGCGAGGCGGGCCGGGTTCAGGTGGAAGGCGAAGGGGTGTCCGGTCGGGTGGTTATTTTGGGGCAGGAACTCTTAAATAACGGTTCGGCCATTACGGTTCCCGAGGAAAAACATGAAATTGAGACCGGTCCCGAGGAGGAGCCCTTATCGTAAGCCTACCGGAAATCAGTGTTCGGCGCCCTGTCTTTACGACCATGGTGACCCTGATGATGGTCATCATCGGCGCCGTTTCCCTGAGTCGGCTGCAGATCGACATGCTCCCCGACATCGAAATGCCGAGCCTCACCATCCGTACCGAATACGAGGGTACCAGTCCCGAAGTGATGGAGCGGCTGGTTACCCAAATCATTGAGGAGATTGTCGGCACGGTACCCGGAGTGGAAGAGATCACGTCCACATCCTCGGAAGGGACCAGCACGGTGCGCGTGAGCTTCGTCTGGGGCACCAAGATCGATGCCGCGGCCATCGACGTGCAGGGGATGCTGGAAGACGAAATAAACGAACTTCCCGAGGATGTTGTCCGGCCCCGCGTTCGAAAGTTCGACATCGCCAGTTTTCCGGTGGTGATATTGGGCATTTCCAGCAACCTGGACCCTGTGGAACTGACCGAATTGATCGAAGTTCAGATCCGATACCGATTCGCCCGCATTCCGGGTGTGGCCCAGGTGGATACCTGGGGTGCATTCAACCGTGAGGTGCGCATAGAGCTGGACCCCGATCGGGTCAAGGCCCTCGGGCTCTCCATGGATCATGTGATTTCGGCCATTAAGGACGCGAACCTGGATCTTCCGACGGGCAAGATCGAACAGGGACGCTGGGAGGTGACCCTTCGCGCACCGGCCGAATTCACCAGCCTGGATCAGATCCGGCAGACGGTCATTGTCAAGCGGGACGGGGCCGCGGTAACCCTCGACCAGATCTCGGACGTGAACGACACCTACGAAAAACTCACGCGCATGACCCGGGTCAATGGCCGCCAGGGGATCCGGGTGGCCATTCGCAAACAGGCCAACGCCAATACTGTGGAGGTGTCCAAACGGGTTCTGGCGGAAATCAAGGCGGCCAATGAAGCCTTTCCCCAGATCCACATCGTTCCGGTGATCAATCAGGGGAATTTCATCGAACGGTCCATCAAGAACGTGGCCCGGTCCGTTCTCTACGGCGGAGGCCTGGCCATCCTGGTGCTCCTCTTTTTCCTGCGAAATCTGAGAAGCACCGTGGCCATTTCCCTTTCCATTCCCATTTCCATCGTTGCCACCTTTGCGCTCATGTACTTCGCAGGTTTCACCCTCAACCTTATGACCCTGGGCGGATTGGCCCTGGGAGTCGGCATGATGGTGGACAGTTCCATTGTTGTGCTTGAAAATATTTTTCGGCGCAGTTACGAGAACAGTGAAACGCCCGCCGTTGCCGCGGTGACAGGGGCCCAGGAGGTGGGAAAGGCTATTGTGGCCAGCACCATCACGACCCTGGTGATTTTCCTGCCCCTGGTGTTCGTGCAGGGGGTGACGGGAATTCTCTTCAAGGAACTGGCCTATGTGATCATCTTCTCCCTCATCTGTTCCCTGGCCGTCTCCCTGACCCTGGTGCCCATGCTGGCTTCAAGACTGCTAAAATCCACCTTTACTGTTCGGAAAAAAAGTGAGAGCTGGACCCAAAAATTGGTGGCCTTCTCCGACATCTTTTTTCTGGGGCTGGACACCGCATATCTGGGACTGCTGAAAACGGTTTTGCGTCACCGGGTGCTCACGATCTTCGTGGCCGCCCTGCTGCTGGGCGGAAGCCTGCTGCTGCTGCCGTTCATCGGGAGTGAATTCATCCCCCCCAGCGACGAGGGGGAAGTCCGGGTCAGCGGGAAGATGAAAATCGGTACCCGGCTTGAGCTGGTGGATCAACAGACTCGAAAAATGGAATCTATTGTCTACCCGGCGGTCCCTGAAGCGGTGGCATCGGTGGTCAGCGTGGGTGCTTCCGGCTGGCGGCCCAATTCAGGGGGTGAAGGCCAGATCATCCTGAGCCTGGTGCCGGCGGCACAGCGGGATCGCTCTAATGTGGACATTGCAGCCGACCTGCGCCGTCGATTGAAAGATCAAATTCCGGGCATGGAGATCCGCGTCCGGGCACCGCAAGGCCAGTTTTTGCTGGAACGGATCCTGGGCGGTGATGAAGGGTTGACCATCGAGCTTCGGGGATTCGATCTGGCGGTTCTGGGTGCTTTGGTTGAAAGGGTAACGGAAGAGATCAAGGATGTTCCCGGGATTACGGATATCCAGACCAGTCTTGAGGCGGGGGTTCCCCAGCAGGAAATCCGGGTGGACCGTAGCAAAATTGCCGATCTGGATCTCACGGTGCGGGATGTCACGGAACTCCTTGAGACGGCGGTGGCCGGTTCCAAAGCGGGGGAATACCGAACCGGAGGCAATTCCTATCGCATTTTGGTACAATTAAAAGATGCGGAAAAGCGGTCCTTGGACGAAATTTTAGACCTCACCCTGGCCACCGGCTCCGGCGAGCAGGTTGCCCTTCGCAATCTGGTGGTCACCGAACCGGGCCGGGGACCGCTTCTGATCGATCGAAAGGATCAGCAGCGAACGTTCACGGTTGAGGCCAATGTGGCCGGACGGGACTTAGGTTCCGTTGCCAAAGAGGTGCAGGCCCGGTTGAACCGGATTCCCCGGCCCATGGGGTATGACCTGATGGTGGCCGGTAATTTCGAGGAACAGCAGAAGGCCTTTCGGGAACTGGCCATTTCCATCGTGCTGGCCCTGGTGCTGGTGTACATGGTCCTGGCCTGTCAATACGAGTCCCTCAGGGATCCCCTGGTGGTCATGTTTTCCGTACCGCTGGCGGCGGTGGGGGTCTTGGTAACGCTCTTTGTGACCAAAACCACCCTGAATGTCCAGTCCTACATCGGGTGCATCATGCTGGGGGGGATCGTGGTCAACAACGCCGTGCTCCTGGTGGATCAGGCCGGACAACTGGTTCGTACGGGCATGACCACCCGCCATGCGCTCGTGGAGGCAGGACGTCGCAGGCTACGGCCCATTCTCATGACGACACTTACGACGATCCTGGGACTGCTCCCCTTGGCCTTGGGGATCGGTGAGGGAGCCGACGCCCAGGCCCCCCTGGCACGGGCCGTCGTGGGGGGGCTTGCCGGATCCACCTTGATTACGCTTGTGCTGATTCCGGCGGTATATTCCCTGTTTCATCCGGAAAGGAAGCAGAAGCGGGACCTGCACACTGAAATGAGTTGATTTTTTCCTTGACAAAGTCTTCTGATTGGGTTTAATTGCATCCCAATTCATTGAACCAAAGGCAGCAGGGAACAGCAGAACAATGTTTTTGAAGCGATCATGGCAGGGCTTTTATTTTTATTGCAGCGGAGGTCCGTCCATGCTCTGAGATGCTGTTTTTTGTAGATTTTCAAAGCCGTGGACGTCTTCAAAAGCATCCACGGCTTTTTTTGTGAAAAAATCTTCGGGTTGTTCATCATGAATATTGTTTTAATCGGGTATCGATGCAGCGGCAAAAGTGCGGTGGGAAGAATCCTGGCAAAGGATCTGGGTCTGAGATTGGTCGATACGGACCGGGTCCTGGAGGAAAAGATTGCGTGCACCATTGATCAGTATGTGTCTGAAAACGGATGGAAACCCTTTCGAATGGTCGAAAAGATGGTCGTTCGATCCGTTTCCGGTCAGGACAACCAGGTCATTGCCACCGGGGGCGGTGTTATTCTGGACCGGGAAAACGTTCACTATCTCAGAGAGTCCGGGTGGGTCATCTGGCTACAGGCCTCCCTTTCAACCCTTCATGAGCGGATGAAGCGGGATGAGGAATCCGGCCGGGTGCGGCCCGGACTGGCAGGGGCAAGCCCGCTGGCGGAGATCGAGGCGATCCTGGCGCAAAGAACGCCCCTTTATGATCGTGCCAGCGACGATGTGGTCAACACGGATCAAAAATCCCCCCGGACCATATCAAAAGAGATCATCAAAAGGATGCCGGCGGCGTCGGTGCTCTTGCAGAAGCGGGTTCAGTCAGGGGAGATGTTTTTTGCCTCGGTGTTAAACCCATAGGCGGAGAAGGGAATAATGGCCGGAAATTCGTTTGGACAAATATTTAAAATCACCACATTCGGCGAATCCCATGGAAAAGCACTGGGCGCCGTTATCGACGGATGTCCCTCGGGGATAGCGCTTGAAGCAGGCGATTTCGTAGAGGCGATGGAACGCCGCAGGCCTGGGAAATCCTCATTTGAGACGCCGCGATCGGAAGAAGACCGGGTGGAGATTCTGTCAGGTGTTTTCGAAGATGTTACCACCGGAACGCCCTTGACCCTGCTGATAGGGAACCGGGATGTGAAAAGCAAGCCGTACGGTGTGCTTAAGGACCTGTTCAGGCCGGGGCACGCGGATTATACATATTTCAGGAAATTCGGTCATTTCGATTACCGTGGCGGCGGCCGGTCGTCGGCCCGTGAAACCGCGGCCCGGGTGGCCTGCGGCGTGGTGGCGCGAAAGATGTTGGCACCCCTTGGCATTTCCATTTTGGGGCACACCCTGGAAGTGGGCGGAATCCGTGCCCGGAAGATGGACCCATCGGTTATCCACCAAAATCCCCTTTATTGTGCCGACATGGAAGCCGTAAAGGGGATGCTGTCAGCGCTGGACGCGGCCGGGAAGGAAGGGGACAGCCTGGGCGGGGTGGCTGAAGTTCTCGTGAGAGGATGCCCCGCGGGTCTGGGCGAGCCGGTGTTCGACAAGCTGGATGCGGAACTGGCCAAGGCGGTCATGTCCGTGGGGGCGGTCAAAGGGGTTGAAGTGGGTGCCGGTTTTGATGCGGCTCGATTGAAGGGTTCCGAAAACAACGATCCCATCACTTCAAAAGGTTTTTCATCCAACAACTCCGGCGGGATACTGGGCGGCATCTCCAACGGAGACGACCTGGTGCTGCGCGCGGCCATAAAACCGATCCCCTCCATTATGAAACCTCAGAAAACCATTGACCGGAAGGGCCGGGATGCCGTTTTGGAATTAACCGGGCGGTTTGATGTAACCGCCGTCTCCCGCATTGTACCGGTGCTGGAAGCCATGGTGGCCATTGTATTGGCCGATCACTATCTGCGCGCGAGCGCCATCGAGCAGGATTTCGGTGCATAAAAGGGCATTGCGCCGTATGATGACAGAAAAAAGAGAAGAGGACTGGCGGTGTTTGATCCTGTTCGTGAGAGGGCACTATTATGATCTGTATTGCGCTGATGGCTCAAGATACTGAAGAGGCCCTTAAAAAGATGACGGTTGCTTCCCCAAATTGTGATCTGATGGAGGTGCGGTTGGACGTTATGAAATCCTTTGACCTCGAGAAGATCATTTCATCGGCTCAAAAGCCTTTGTTGATCACTTACCGTTCTAAAAAGGAGGGCGGGAAGGGAGACATTCCCGACAATGCTCGCGTCGATTATCTTCTGGAGGCGGTGCGGCTGGGCGCCGATTATATTGATGTGGAATATGCCATGCCCCTGGAACATCGTGACAGGCTTTTCGAGGGGCGCGGCAAAAGCAGGCTTGTCTTGTCAAAGCACTTCATGGACGGCACTCCTTCAGAGGAAACACTGTCCCATCTCCTTAAGAAAATGACCGCGACCGGCGCCCATGTGGTGAAGATCGTGACGCAAGCAAGAACGACCCTCGACAATCTGAGCGTGCTGAGACTCATCCCGGAGTCTGAGGCGCTGGGCGTGAAGGCGGTCGCCTTCTGTATGGGGCCTTTGGGGCGCATCAGTCGGGTGGCCTGTCCTTTGCTGGGCGGTGCCTTTACCTTCGCGGCCTTTCGGGAAGGTCAGGAATCGGCGCCGGGGCAGATTACTGCCAAGGAGATGAAATATATGCTGGAGCGATTGGGTTCATGAAGCAAGGACACGCGAAAATTTACGGGGTACTGGGAAATCCCGTCGGCCACTCCCTCAGTCCGGCCATGCACAATGCCGCCTTTGAAGCGTTGGACATTCCTTCATTTTACGGCGCTTTTAAGACAACGGATTTGAAAGGTTGTATTCGGGGAATGCGGGCACTGGGAATTTCGGGCATGAGTATCACCATACCCTTTAAAACGGATGTAATGGCGTATCTGGATGCCTTGGATCCCCTGGCGGAACAGATCGGAGCCGTCAATACCATTGTAAATGAAAACGGTCTGTTAAGGGGTTATAACACCGATGGCGCGGGGGCCATGAAAGCCCTCGAGGCGGTTGTGGATCCCGTGGGCAAGCGGTGTGTGCTGGTCGGGGCAGGTGGGGCGGCCAGGGGCATCGGATTCATGGCCGTGAAAAACGGGATGAAGCTTACGGTCTCCAATCGGTCTGAAAACCGGGGACGGACCCTTGCCGACTTTCTGGAATGCCCTTTTGTCCCCCTTTCTGAGATTAAAAGCCTGGACACGGATGTCCTGATCCAGACGACGCCGGTGGGCATGTTTCCACGGGAAAACGCCTCGCCCGTATCGGCTGATATGTTCCGGGAAGGGATGGTGGTGATGGATGCCGTCTATAACCCCATGGAAACGAAAATGCTCAAGGATGCGCGTTCAAGGGGTTGTGAGACCATCGGGGGTCTTGAGATGTTCATTCATCAAGGGGCCTTGCAGTTCCAATTATGGACGGGTCTTGAGGCCCCGTTGAAAGTCATGAGGGCTGTGGTGACAAATGCCCTTTCAAAATCCCGCTGAAAACGGGACTGAGGTGAGACCGGAGCGGCTATGACAAAAGAGAAGAATCATCTGACGGTGACCATTCCCGGATCCAAAAGCATCACCCATCGGGCGCTCATCACCGGTGCCCTGGCAAAAGGGACAACCATCCTCGGAAATGACCTCATCAGCGAGGATACGCTTCACACGGCCCGGGCCCTGGCGGCCATCGGGGTCGGGATGAAACGGCGGGATGATCATCTGATTGTAGAAGGAATCGGTCAAACGGCATGTGACCAACCGTGGGAAAAGGCAATTTATTTGGGGAATTCGGGGACCTCCTTCAGACTGCTGTTGCCGGTGCTGGCCCTGGCACGAGGCCGTTTTCTGGTGACCGGGACCCCCCGCATGCGGGAACGTCCCGTTGGGCCTTTGGTGGACGCGCTCCGGCAACTGGGGGTAAGGATCATCTGTACCGGGCGTGACGGGTTTCCCCCGGTTCGACTTCTATCGGACGGGATAAAAGGCGGCGCCGTGAATCTGCCCGGGGATGCCAGCAGTCAGTTTTTATCGGCACTTCTTTTGGCCGGTCCCTATGCCGAACAGGGTGTGGATATTACGGTTAAAGGGGATTTGGTCTCGAAACCGTACGTGGATGTGACCGTCGATGTCATGAATTCCTTCGGTGTTTCCATTGAGCGGGAGGGATTCAGTCGTTTCAGGGTTTTCGGGGGCCAGGAGTACAATCCCATGGAATACACGGTTTCAGGCGATGCGTCCTCCGCGTCCTATTTCTGGGCCGGTGCGGCGATTACGGGAAAAACGGTCACCACCCGAAACATCAACCCCCAAGGCCGCCAGGGGGATATCCGGCTGCTGGAGGTTCTTGAACAGATGGGATGTGTTGTTCAGCGAGACACCGATCGGGTGACCGTATCGGGTGGAAAGCTCAGCGGTGTGGACGTGGACATGGGCGCCATGCCGGACATGGTGCCAACCCTTGCGGCGGTGGCCCTTTTTGCCCCAGGAAAGACCACCATACGAAATGTCGGGCATCTTCGTTTCAAGGAAAGCGACCGGCTGAGCGCCGTGACCCGGGAATGGCGGAGACTGGGGGGAAGGGTGGAGGAATTGGAGGACGCCCTGGTGATCCGCGGAGGTGCGTCCCTTCATGGGTGTGATGTGGATACCTATGACGATCACCGAATCGCCATGAGCCTGGCGGTGATAGGCTTAGAAGTCCCGGGGGTTCGCATTCAAAATCCCGATTGTGTCAATAAATCGTTTCCCCGGTTCTGGGATCTCTGGGAGGATCTTGTGCGGGCATGGTGTTGATATCCTGGGTAAAACCCGTGGGAATAGTCTCCATTTTCATTTCTTTGCGCCTTAATTCATTCCCCTGCTAAAGCCTGTGCGCCCATAAAAAAATCCGGTAAAAGGGACTTCTTGACACCATCCGTGGACAATGCCCGGTGATGTCAGTATAAAAGAAAGTATCGCATTTGAGAAATCATTGACTTAAACTATGAGCCGAGGTTTGCGTTATCCCTTTGCGCATGCGGGTTCAAACCGGAAGATGGAGGTCTAATGGCCCAGGTGACTGAAAAAAGCACGCGACGCACTTTTCTAAAAAGGGTAGGCGCCGTGGGCGCCGGATCAATTGTTGCTGCGGCCGCCCCTTTTGTGAACGCAAAAGATGACGCAGGAACAAAGGCCGGCCATATGGATAGGATGCCGAAGCGGCCTTTTGGAAAAACGGGGGTGGATGTCCCCATACTTGGCCTTGGCGGTGTGCTGAAAATGTCGGACCAACTGGTGTTTCGCATGGCCTATAAAATGGGTGTGACCTATTGGGATACTGCTGACAGTTACGGTTGGGGAAAAAACGAAAAGGCTATCGGCAAATATTTTAAGAAATTTCCCGAAGATCGAAAAAGCATTTTCCTGGTCACCAAAGCCGCCACTTCAGACACCGAAGAACTGACGGAAAAACTTCATGCGTCTTTTCAGAAAATGAACACAAGCTATGTTGATCTTTATTTCATCCATTATGTGAGCGACGTGAAAGATGAATTGACGCCCGGTGTGAAGGCTTGGGCGGAAAAGGCGAAATCCCAAGGGAAGATTCGCTTTTTTGGATTCAGCGCCCATAAGAACATGGAAGCGTCCATGCTGGCAGCAGCCAAGCTGGGGTGGATCGACGGGATTATGATGAGCTATAATTACCGGTTGATGGTAAAGGATGAAATGAAGAGAGCTGTGGAAGCGTGTGTTAAGGCAGGCATCGGATTGACCGCCATGAAAACGCAGGCCGCTTTTACGGCCAACTTTTATGCTTCCATCGGGTCCGAAACCGATGATGCCCTGAATATGACGGAAAATTTTATGAAAAAAGGGTATACCGCCGAACAGGCCAAACTCAAAGTGGTTTGGGAGAACCCCGACATCGCCAGCATCTGCTCGGCCATGCCCAATATGACCATTCTGCAGGCCAACGTGGCGGCCGCCACAAACAGGGAAGAACTCTCAGGGCACGAAAAAGCGTTACTGGATCGGTACGCGGCGCAAACATGTTCCGGGTATTGCGCGGGATGTGCGGATATCTGCGAATCGGCGTTGGATTATCGTGTTCCCATCAGCGATCTTCTGCGGTGTTCCATGTATCACTTCGGCTATGGGGACCGGGAAAAGGCTCTGGAGCTGCTTGACACCTTACCCCCCCAGACTAGAGCCTCCTGCATGGAGACGGATTTCTCACCAGCGGAGCACCGGTGCCCGCAAAATATAGCGATCGGTAGGATTGTGAAGACCGCCATTGACGCGCTAACCTGAGACTTGGATCAGGCAAAAAGCGTTGTCGCGTCCTTCATGAGTCGCTCGATGGGCAGGTTTCGAGGACAAGACCGTTCCGCCGCCCGAAAATCCAACCGATCCAGAAGTGCGCCGGTCTCATCGGGCAGCATTTGGAATGTGGAACGGGCCAGCGTGAAATCCTGGTAAGATCGGGCGTACATGAGGCAACGCATGATGTCATTGATGGGAACCCTGTTGTGGACTGCCTGCAAACAGATACGACCGCACCCGGCGCAGTAGTCGCCGCAGGTTTCTCGAGCGTATCGGGCCAGCAGTGCCCGGTCCGATGCTGAAAGTGCGGTCTTATTGAGAGCCGCCACCGCGTTGGCGGCCATGATGGTGAGATTCGGCATCTGAGAACAGATGCTGGCGATGCGTTTGTCCTGCCAGACCGCCATGAGTTTTGCCTGGTAATCCGTAAATCCCTTCTCCATGAAGCGGCCCGCCATTTTCATCTCTGCATCGGTATCTTTTTTTACCGGCCCTCCGCCCTGGGTTTTCATGGCGGTGAGGCCGATACCGGCTTTATGGCAGGCCTCTACTGCCGCCTTCATGCGGGGTTCGTGCATGAGGCGGTAGTTGTAAGTGAACATGATGCCGTCTATCCAGGGGAGCCGTGCGGCCCCTTCGAGACACTCCTCCATATTGGAATGGGTGCTGAAGCCGAACAAGCGTATCTTGCCGGCCTTCTTCATTTCAAGGGACCAGGATTTCAATTCAGGGGTTATCTCATCAATGCTGCTGATGCCGTGCACCAAAAAAAGGTCAACGTAATCGGTGTTGAGGCGGTTTAAACAAGCGTCGAGCCGGGAGGCGAAATCGGCCCCCCGTCTCGGTGAAAGCTTAGTGACCAGAAAGATGCGTTTACGGGTCTCGGGCTTCCTGGCAAACCAGCTGCCGATACCTTCTTCGCTACGGCCGCCGCCGTACATTTCGGCCGTATCCCAGTAGTCGATTCCCCATTCAAGGGCCTTGGCCAGCATAAGCCGATTGTTCATAATATCATACATGCCGCCCATTGACAGGGTCGAAACCTTTATGCCCGATCTGCCAAAGGGCTTTCTGAGGACAGGCCCGTCGGGAAAGATTGTCCGTGTCGCAGCCTGCGCCGGTCGACCCAGCAGGGTGGTTCCCATGGCGCTCCCCAATCCAAAGAGCGTCGCTTTTTTCAGGAAATCGCGGCGATTTGATTGATATTTTTTGTTTTCAGCTTCTGACATGATTCATACCTCCCGTTTTGCTGTCCTGCTCAACCTTGACTTACTGATCCGGTTTGCGACCCGTGGCCAGATTCAGGACCGGTTTGCAGTTGTATTGCCCCAGAATCATATCCTCCGGAACCTGGGAACTGATTTCATTGTTCTCTATCCGGAAGCGGAGTTCACTTCTGGCCTTAAACCCTTTCAAAGCGGCACGCTCAAGTTCATCTTTCGTTTTTCCGTAGTAGGCTTCGGCCTTTCTTCCATGAAAGGCTCTTCTGGCAGCGTACCACATTTGCGTGCTTTCAAAGGGGAACACCACAAAGACCCAATAGGCGGTTTGATTCTTTGAGGCCATTTCCAGATATATGGTATATTCAATTTTTTGTCCGTCTTGAATGGCGCTCTTGATACGTTCCAATTCCATATCCTCGATCAACCATGTGGGTGTACCGCCGAGAGTTTTTACAAACTCCTGAACCGGTCCGAAAAGATAGTTCGGATTTTTTTCCCGGGCAAGGAAATACCCCTTTAAAAACCATTGAGGCGGGACATAAGCTTGAAGGCCGCTTTCCTGCCTGAAAGTACCTTGAGATTCGGATGAGGCAACTTGAGTGGTCGTAAAAAGACTTGTCAATACGAAAGCGATTACGGTCCAACACCATTTTTTCCGCATCATCTTGATCCATCCTCCTAAAAAAGCGGGTTGAATTTGTAGATCTCAGTAAGCTGCTTCCGGTGGAAGTCCGCTCTCATCCCCTGGTGTATTATTTTTTCTTGTTCATATGAGGTTTTCGGAAAAATTGAATTCAAGCTCCGATAAGCATTAAGTTTACGTAAACGATAACTTTGTTCCTGTCAAACAAAATGACAAGAATTTGAGCCTGGTTTCTGCGTGACCCACCCTTAGACAAAGATGGAGGGGGACATCCTCAATCTTCTCCATGCGTTACTGCCTGAAAAAGAAAATAAACATGAAGTGCATGAGAATCATCGCTTGATGGACGCTTTTGATGGCTCTGGCCGCCTCCTCCATCACTGGCCAGAAGCTGATAGTTTTTTAGGGTTCAAGGGAAAAAGTCTGAACAGACTCTGATTTTCCCTTTACTTTTATGGCAGGCATGGCTTTAAAAACGAACGCCTTTTCAAGTTCCTCTGCGACCTTTGAACTGACAAGAATATCCGTGCCGAATTCTTTGTTCAGGTCCTGGATTCGAGAGGCCAGATTCACCGTGTCTCCGATCAGGGAATAGGCTGTGCGATCCGAACTGCCGATATTTGCAGCCAGGACCGTTCCGGTATGAATACCGATCCCGTGGCTCAGGGCTGCATATCCCTGGAGGGCATGATTCCTGTTAATCTCTTCCAGGCGCTTTCGCATGGAAAGGGCGGCCTGTACTGCGGAATGTACATGATTTGAGTCGTATATGGGGGCGCCAAAGACCGCTTCTATCTCATCGCCTATGAACTGAAGGATCAGTCCCCCATGCGCTTTGATGGTTTCCGCCATTGCATTTAAATAGTCGTTGAGCAGGTGGATCAGTTCTTTTGGGGATGTCTTTTCCACCAGAGGGGTGAAGTCGCGAAGGTCCGCGAACAGGATGGTCGCCTCTTTAAGCTCGCCATCAAGGGGGATATTGCCGTTCAGGATTTCATCTCTAATTTTGGAGTCAACATACCGGCCGAAGGTGTTTTTAATCAGTTCCCGCTCCCTTAACCCTGCTGTCATGTCATTAAGGGCCTCTCCTGCAAAGCCGATCTCATCATTGGTGTAAACGACGGCATTTGCATTGAGATCCCCTTTTCTTACGCGGCTCATGGTGCGGATGATTTCCGCAACGGGTTTTCTGAGATGATGCAGGACCAGCATGGCAATGAGAATGGATAACACCATAAACATCACACTTTCCACGGCGATGGTCTTCTGAATGTTGTCTGCCAGCATGAGAGGGGTCACTTTCCCATTGACCTGCATGATCCTGAACTGACCGATGGTCAGGTGGATAAAAGCGAGGGGAACGATTGAAACGGCAAAAACGAGGGCCACCAGCCGGGTTTGCAGGTTAACGGAGCGTACCCCTTTCACTTTTGAAAGACCGCCATCCGGAAAAAACAAAGGGACCATATTGTGCTGGGACACGTGTTCCACCCAGAAAAAGGCCATCATGCCGGTGAGAAGTCCGCAGGCGATTCCCATACTAAGGCTTTTGGGAGAGGTAAAAAAGGCAAACAAAATCGTCCCGAATCCCCAGATAAAAATATCCATGACTACCACCATGAAAGGCTCATTGAGCAGCCTTCTTCTGGCGGAATCCAGCAATGGGGGATCGGGATCAATGCCATCGGCAAAATGCCTTATGCATCTTCGGATGGGTCTTTCATACCAGATGGTAATGATGCAGATAACCGCCAGAGAGATGATTCCGTAGGTGATATCCAGGTGGCGAAGGAGGGTTAGGAGTCCGTCGGACAGGGTGAGGCTACGGTTGGTAAAAAAGATTTTGGTGATGAAGTCCCCGATAAAGTTGACACCTATATTTCCCAGAAGCATGCTGTTCATCAGGGAAAAATATCGAAGTTTGCCGTATGTGCGGATGTCGGGTTTCATGGGGCAACTATTGACCAATCTTACGGATTTGTAAAGGAAAGATTAACCCGCAACAAAACGGTCAGGGACTGCGGATAGGCCGGGCTTTCGGGTTGCCCGGCACGGAACGCTTAAACGGGTATAAAACGGGAGGGGAGGCTGGAATTGCATTGGGCTAATCAACGATTTAACACATTAATTAATCCAGAATGGTGTCCGCTCAATAGAGAATGTTGTCGAAACTGAATGGTACAGTGCGATAGGTGTCCCAAATTTGTGCCGCATTATTTTCCGCCCACGCTTCAAAACCGAGTTTTTTCATCATACAAAGCTGGTACATCTTCGTATTGTGAGGAAAATGCGCTTGATCGGCGTAGGGCTGAAAACGCTCGCACGGGAAGTCGTCACATTCGTGACAAAAGTCAATCTCCTTTTTGTTGGTACAGAGTAATATTTCGCATGTTCTCTTCGGATTCACCAATGGGATCTTTCCATTCTGAGGACGGCATCCCTTGCAAGTGGCTTTGTCCGGTGAGACACCAAGGGCTGACACCAATCTCTCCAAAATTTCCGGATTCTCCCTTGCCAGATAGGCTGCACAGTGAAAGCACGGCAATCCACACGGTGATGACATTGTCTTTAGTGTTTCGTTATCCATAGCCACTCCTTTTTTTGCTAAGAGTTTAATCAATGAAGCCTGATGATATTTCAGGCCAACAATTTAATCAGCGGCTTGTCCACTGAATGTTTTGGTTGGACGAAGCCGCTACGCGGCAGACAATTCCAGCGATTTTTTTTCTCCCAGATTAACCTGCTGTAATCTCCTCCAACTTTGTAATAAAAAGAAATCATCAAGGAAGGCGCATTTGCCTTTCATTTCAATCATTACAAGGAGGAGATTACAATGGATACCACCATGCCAAAAAATTCGCAATTCAACAAGTATTACCGGAAGCACCAGAAATACCTGAAACTCAATGGATTACGGCCAAAAACCATTGAGGCGTACTCAAGGGCGATCAGGCGAATCGGAAACTATTTCGATTGCAGGATCGTCAATCTTACATCCGACCAGTTGCTTGACTATTTTAATGAGCTTCTGGAATGCCATTCCTGGAGTACGGTCAAGCTCGATCTGTATGGTCTGAAGTTCTTTTACGCCAGGGTACTGAACAAAACCTGGGAAGACATCCCCTTAATCAAACCGCCAAGAACATCCAGGATCCCGGATATTCTATCCATTGAGCAGCTCAACCGGCTGTTCGCCGAAACCAACAAGTTGAGCTACAAAGTCTTTTTCTTTACCACCTACAGCATGGGGCTGCGCCTTGGCGAAGGAATCAGGCTGACTGTCGGTGATATCGACTCCGTCAATATGCGAGTTCATATTCGCGACGCCAAGGGCAACAAAGACCGGCTGGTGCCGCTGCCTGAAAATACTCTGCGCGTGCTGAGAAATTTCTGGCAGGTTCACAAACATCCCCATTTCCTTTTTCCAAGCCGGAAAAGAGGTCTGAATAATGCCCACCTGGTTCAGCAGCCACTGGACAGAGGCGGCATCCAGACCGCCATGAAAGCCGTTGTCAGACAACTCGGCATAAAAAAAAATTTCATGCCATTCCCTGCGGCACAGCTATGCAACGCATATGCTGGAAGCAGGCGTTGATCTCATTGAATTACAACAGATCCTGGGCCATGTCAGTGTCCTGACCACCACCAGATACACCCATCTGACTTCCAATACCGGAAACAATGCCAGCCAGGCCGTCAATACGCTGGCCAACACCTTTGATATAACATGGGGAGGGGTCAAATGATTCTGCTCTCCTCGATTATCAATGAATTCAGGGACCGCTTTTTGGACCGATACGAGAATTCCGTCCTGCCAAGCCATACAAAGGCTCTGCAGACCATGGCACAATGCAGACAAGAATATGGCCCGCACATGCTGGCGAAATGTACGGATCACAACTGCGGAAAACAGGTCTATATTCCACATTCCTGTGGTCACAGGAACTGTCCCCATTGCCAGAACCATGAAAACCGGCAGTGGATCGAGAATCAGTTGAGCAAGCGCTTACCGGCTCAATACTATCTGATCACCTTCACCCTCCCCAAACAGCTCAGGGATCTTGCCTGGAAAAATCAGGCAACAATCTATTCCCTCATGTTTGCCTGCGTCCAGGATCTCCTGAAAACATTTACCCAAAAAGACAAAAAACTCGGTGGAGCAGCCGGCTTTACCACCATACTCCATACCCATTCAAGAGCACTCGACTATCATCCCCACATTCATGTTGTCATGCCGGGGGCAAGCATCAATACAAAAACAGCATTATGGCGGGTCAAATCTTCCGGGTATCTTTTCAGCCACAAGGCTCTGGCGCAAGTCTTCAGAGCAAAGATCCTCCAGGCCATTGTTGACCACGGGCTGAGCGTGCCAGAAGATTGCCCGAAACAGTGGGTCGTTGACTGCAAAGACGTCGGCAACGGCGACAAGGCAATCATTTATCTTGGCAGATATCTCTACCGGGGCGTCATCCGGGAACAGGATATTCTGCAATGCGAAAACGGCATGGTCACCTTCAGGTATCTCCATGCCAAAACCGGGCAATACAGAAGCAGGACCGTCACCGGGGAATATTTCCTCTATCTGCTCATGCTCCATGTGCTGCCCAAGGGCTTTCGAAGGGCCAGGTGTTACGGTTTTCTCCATCCATGCAGCAAAAAGCTCATCTGTTTTTTGCAGATGGTGCTCCGGGTTAATCCGCTCAATATGTTTGCCAAGAAATTGAAAGAACGGCCAACAATTACCTGCCCGGTATGCGGAGCGGCCATGAAAATTGTCCTGACAAAAATAGCAAAACCGCCGGCGAAGCAGGTCCACCTGCCTTACATGAGCGAACACGGAGAAATCGTTATGTAACCCAGAGCCAACATCACCGGTTTATGAAAAAGCCCGGTTTCCCCGGTAATGGACACCTATGCGCAAAAAAACTGCATATTCCGCTTCTGAAAGCCTTGTTCTTCAGGCAAATCTATTTCAAAGAGCATATGGGCAGAAGCAGAAAATCCCTGTCTCACTTCTGTCCTGATCAAGCTGCCTCTTTCAAAAAAGCTGTTTTCTATATATAGTAACCGGGCTTGTCCAACAAACGGTTCAGATTGTGGTTCGCTCCGCTCTCACAATCTAACCTTATTCGTTCGGCATCTAATATATAACAGTCCAAATTCACTGGTGATAGACGCCGCCATGTCTTGCCCTGCTTCATCATGCAGCACAGATGCCGTAGCGGGGCAGGATATCGCGGATAACCGTGAGCCGATGAACCTGCAAGGCATCGTGGAACAGTTTCCAGTCGCTGGCCATGAAAGATGGATCGTACACAAAGCGATCGCTTTTTTTATCCTTCTTACGGCGGGTACCTATAGCCAAATACTTCCAGGACCCAGCGCCCTTGGATCGATATCTGATGGGTTGATCCGGAAAACCGAAGTACCCTGCCGCTATTGCCTTAATCCATTTTTCATGTCGCACATCACCCGACTCATCCAAAGTAGAAGCGAACATCTGCCTTAATTTTTGTTTCTGCTGATCCTTTAGACCGTCCACTCCAGCATCAGGATTTCGTACCCGATATCGCTGCATGGCCCGGCACATATAATCAGCGGCCTCCGTAAATATATCCGTATTGTTCCGGCGAACGATCTTACCACTGTTGTCACGGTAGCTCCAGGAAAGATACGGTTTATCCGGATGACTCAGTGCCGCACCATGTCCTAAGGGCAGTGCATCCCCAACAAAACTGCTCGCGACCGACTCCACCCAGTCGCCGAAGCTGCTTCTAAGGCGGCCAAGGAAAGCCGTATCCTCGTTGTCGTTGTCGTCCAGGGCTGTGATACTGTTGATTTCATGTTGAACACCGGCAAATCCTTGGTGAGCCCAGGTATCGGCATACACATGCATGGTAATACCGAGGCGGTACAAGCCATAGGGTGTCTCTTGTTCCCGAATACAATCCGCCACCATCTGCTGCGCGACATAACTGTTGGGTTTGCAAACTATCTTGTTGATAAACTTTTCCCCCGGGTTTTCTCCGGCAGGCAAACCGCCATTGCCGGGCAGAAAATGAAAGGGAATCCATACTTGATGATTGGCAAGTTCCACAAAATTGCTGTAATCCAACATCCTATGTGCCGATGCCACTCGTTCGTACATAGCGCGATTGTCGAAAACAATGGTTCCTGTGTTGGTGGCATCATCGACATACTGGGAACAGTAGGCGATGATATCGGCTTCACGATGGGAAAAACCGGCATAACGGGCAATCACATAAGTCGCTGTATGATGGAAATCGATCTGCATGTTTTTTCCTCCTTCTTAGACGTCATTCCGGGCTTGACCCGGAATCCAGAGTTTCCGATTTATGCACAAAAACTGGATTCCGGCTTTCGCCGGAATGACGTGGGGTGATGTTTCATTTTCCATTTTCAAACGAAGACACCGTCCTTTGCGTAATCAGTAATTAGGGACTTTTTGGATTTCCACTCATCCGGCGTAAATGCCGAAGCTTCAATAGGCGCGAAGACTTCGTAGATTGCATCGCTCAAAATGTTGATGCGCTCCCAATAACTTTTTTCTGCAAAGCTTGGGGAAATGACAACCAGGTCGATATCACTGTCCTCGCGAGCACTACCCTCGGCGTGAGAGCCGAACAAGATGAGCTGATCAACATGAATATTGATGGCTTCCAACGCCTTTCTGAATTCCTTGATGGTATCTAAAACTGTCTTTTGACCCATTTCAATACATCCTTGCTTTTCAGTATCATTTCTTCCGTAATATTTTTCGTGTAGGCCGCCTGTGTTTTCGACAGATCATCGGGGTAACGCGTGGCCACGCTCGCTGTATTCAGCTTTGTGACAAATTTTCGCACATCTTTATCGGGTTGTTTTCCAATTTTCTGAAGAACAGTTCGGTCAATTCATTCCCGCCTTCCGAAAGTCATTAATAACCTTATAATGGGTCCGTGGTCTTACGGTCTCATGGGGTCGCTTTTGTACCCTTCCTCATTAACAGTCAACAACAGGTCTGCCCCCATTTCATTCTGCCATCACCCCTGCGATAAGAATGCAAAACGATACCACCGTGATTTTCCAGAACAATCGTTTGCTCATTCGTATTTATCCTTTCTTGATGCCGAATGCCCCGTGGCCATCCGCTCGATCCGCTTGTCGCCCGGAGCGCCAACGTTCCGTTTCAGCCGCGCCGCCACTGAGCTTCGAGAAAAACCCACACCCTTACCCGGCGTCGGCTGGAAACGGCGGGTTAGGCTGATTCCATAAGGGTGCTGATTTCTTGTTCCGGGACCATGTATTCCAATAGCAATTTTGATCTCTTCGACCTGAGTCCTTTAAAGTGGGTACTGAGAGAAATCATGCCTCCGTGTGTTTTGCCTGGGTCCATAAAGTATTCTACATTTGGATAGGGTAAAGCAAAGAATACGTACGGTGAATCGTCTTGATATTGTTCGGGATATCTCAAGTCTTTGTCGCCCATAAGTATTAAAAGATGGTAATCCTTGCCTTTATCAAAGGATCCTAAGGGCTTGTCCCAATTCCATCTGAGAGAGGCAGCTTTCTTCGATGGTGTGTGTAATTGGCTATTTTTGACTTCGATTTTTATTTTGTTTGGAAGAACAACATCAAATCGTTCAGAGTACCTGGTCTGCATACCATTCGTGAGCTTACAAATGAGGATTTCTCCTTTCAATCCTCTAACGATGGTAGGATGGTTCTTAAGGAACGTAAGCTCACTTTCCAGTTTCTTGACTACCTCTTTCAACCTTTGATTTTCGTTAAGTAGATCATCAACTCTAATACTTGTCATTACGGTACCTTTTGGGCCTAGCGCGGAATTCAGCGGACGCGTCAGCGATTCGCTGAAATGACATGTTAACTGAAGTTTATGTTTTTTCTTATATCATCTTCGTCATTATCAATTATTGAAATGATATCATTGACCACAGCCACTCCAGCTTCAATTGCTTTTGTACAAATTTCAAAAAGTTCTTTTATGGTATAGTCAGGTTTACTTGAACCTCCAAAACCAAATGATCTTCGTTTTTCTTCAACTTCTATTCTTGATTCTCGATTGTGTTGAATACCTAAGCCCTCTATGATCGGTGGTTTTTCATGAACCCATGAATTTCTGTATTTAATGGCTTTCTTCCAATATTCGTCCTGTACCAACTTCAATATTATATCTGTGAATTTCAATTTTGGTCGTTTCGCTTTTAGGAAAAGACCGACTTTTGCTGCGTTGCTAGCAACTCGTTTGTTTTCTAATAATTTTTCAGTTTTTGGCTCCTTTTTCCACCCACAAAAAATAGCATCTAAAGATTTATATTTTATTATGAATTCAGCAATATCTTCTTGAAAAGCGTATAAATTCAAAGGGATGTAATCAAGATGGTGTTTGGCAAATCGAATTGACTCAATATTCAATGGTGCTTCATCATGGAATTTCTTATAATAAATGCTTTGAACATGCGCACTATATAAGGAAATTTTAGAAGCATCCAACCGAAAATATGCATCTCTCAAACAAACCAGTGATATTCCCAAGCTACTACCATGTATTAGATCGTGCATATTGAACAAGAAGTCACGGTAAAATAGGGGCTTGGCCTCATCGTTAGATGTCGGGATTAATTGAATGATTTTATTATATATTTCTTCGGGTATGGTGTGATGCATGGTCTCTCCCCTTTTTACAGTTAACAAGATATTGAAGGGATGGATTTCGTCCCTTCAATATCTCAAATGCGGTGTTATCCATAAGGGCAATAATTATGCCGAATTTCCTAAATATCTTCAGGAATTAAGAACAGTGTCACCTGAATTACGCGCCTACCGGATTAGAGCATAAGAGTTAAGTACATATCTATTTTCTATGATCGACCCTTAAAGATAGTCGCTTTCTTGAAGGTTAAATGTTTCCTGAAGTGTCTTGCGCCTGGCGGCTGAAGAAGCAGCATTTGATAGGATAGTCCATAGGAAAACCTCCGTGAAACCACATGTTGGCCCTTTTCATTTCGAATAGAGTTTAACTCAAATCAATAGAGAATGTTGTCGAAACTGAATGGTACAGTGCGATAGGTGTCCCAAATTTGTGCCGCATTATTTTCCGCCCACGCTTCAAAACCGAGTTTTTTCATCATGCAAAGCTGGTACATCTTCATATTGTGAGGAAAATGCGCTTGATCGGCGTAGGGCTGAAAACGCTCGCACGGGAAGTCGTCACATTCGTGACAAAAATCAATCCCCTTTTTGTTGGTACAGAGTACTATTTCGCATGTTCTCTTCGGGTTCACCAATGGGATCTTTCCATTCTGAGGACGGCATCCCTTGCAAGTGGCTTTGTCCGGTGAGACACCAAGGGTTGACACCAATCTCTCCAAAATTTCCGGATCCTCCCTTGCCAGATAGGCTGCACAGTGAAAGCATGGCAATCCACACGGTGATGACATTATTTTCAGTGTTTCGTTATCCATAGTCACTCCTTTTTTTGCTAAGAGTCTAGGCTTTTTCCGAGATTGCGCTCGGAAAAAGTGGCCCCTTCGGTGCAGTCCAGATTTTACATCATGATATTGTTGAAGTATTCCCTTTTGCAATTTGATAAACCGGGATCAAAATGGGTATTTCCCTTATCCAAATTACAAAGGGCTTTTTCTCACTCCGGTTCATGCTTTTGCCTCGAAATTTTCGATGGATGCAGGCTATCCATTTGCCATTGTGCGGGATTATTCTCCATATATTGTGCAATACGAAGATAATCATCCTGATTGCGAATCACATGGTCATGGAACGATTTCTGCCACGGCGAGAACCCTAAACGTTTTGTAATGGATCCTTTCCATTGTTTGATGATCCGGGATACCGTAGGGGCGACCTGTGGTCGCCCGTCAATGTCGCGGGAATCAATCACGATAACCATGTGAACATGATTCGGCATAATCACAAATTCGCTGACATAAACCGTAGGATATACTGACGATAGCGTTTCAATTTCGTGTTTTACCGTATGCCCTGTTTCCGACAATTCGGTAAACGGGCGAACATAGGACGGGCGAACACAGTTCGCCCCTACGACGTGACCAAACAATTCGGCGCGGTTTTGGGTGCACACGGTAATAAAATATGCACCTTTCCGGCTGTAATCGTACCCCTGTAACCGATTACGTTTTCGTGTTGGGTATTTGGAGGCGTTTATTTGGGTACTGAAGTTTCACAGAAAATGCCCCCGGCTTGATCAGCCGACCATGCGCAGCAACGCCTCCAGGAAAGATTTTCGGGGCAGTTTGTTGTCTTGGTTGCAAACGGCATGAAAATCATCGCTCAATGCGGACTTAGCGATGATATGTCTCAGGTCGGAAAAGGCGAAACTGTTGCGACCCTTGACCTTGTGCCTGCGTTCGGGAATGTTTTCGAGCCGTGAACCATAGATCCAAATGATTGTTGCGGCCATTATGGAAAAATTGATGTGATTGATCACTGCCTGTGCATTGCGGGTTTGGCTTTTGCTGCTTCCAATGTCTTGCTTGATCTCCTTGAAACCCGACTCGATTTTCCACCTGGCCCCATAATACTCGATAATTTGCTCAACCGACAGCTTCAAGTCCGTGGAGAAGATTGCGATCCACTGTGTTTTTCGAAAGACCCAGACAACCCGGACAGGGCACTTGAGTGTTTTGAGCATAACGATTTGGGAGTATGCGTTGACTTCACGGTATTTTCCGTACAGGAAGACGTGATAGGTTGAAGCGTACGCCATGAATGCCGCCGCCATTTCAGCGCACGAACCCAACCTGCTGCCATATTTTTTGGGTCTTCCCGGCTTTTTGGAAGAACCGATCTTGGGGATGGAGTACAGTACGGTATTGGAACGTAATCTTGAAAGCAAATGAACAAAATTTCCGAGTTTAGTGCGGAGGGGTTTGAACAGGCCGTTATTTCCGAACCAGCTGTCACAAACGATTATTATGTCAACGCCGGCAAAGTGTTGAGCTACCTGAATTACCATCTCGACAGCTTGTTGGAGTTTGGTTTGGAAAGAAACGACCTTTCCGGCAACCCTCATATTGTCCGATTTGGCATTTATGGCCTTTTGGGGCAAATAAAATCGCTGTGAAAGGGGGAGACAAGCCCATCGTCCTTTGATGACCTTTAACAGACCAATAAGAACCACATTCTGTGCCCATGGATATTTGGATTGATTGTCCTTTGCGGCATGATCGAAGATATGAGAACATCCGAAGATGTTGCGACCTGTCTTTGGATTGATGAAATCATCTAATGCGATCATAAGTCGCCCATCGGACAAGGGGTCAGGAATGAGGTGCCATAAGGCGGCCCATAGGTTATGCCATGGTATTTTGTTGGAAGCCATAAAGGTGTAGAATCGACGTTTGTTAATGTTGAGCCCAAACAAGGTATTGAGGCAACGCAACACGTTTGAAGAGATAGATGAAGTGAAAGGGATGATGAAAGCCAGGATGGCATAAGAGAACCAGTGTGCTCGTTCCCTGCCGAGATTGGTGGAAGAAAAAGCATTTTGTAGAGGCTTTAAGATATCGTTTAGAATAAACATGTTGCCAAGCTCCTTTCCGATGGAATATCAATAAGTTGTTATCGAATCCTATCACGAGATGGAGCGAATTTCAAGGGTAAAAAGTTAAATAACTAGTTGAATTTATTGGCATAAAAATTGAAAAAATTTTCATTTTTCGTGCCAAAATTCTCTGCGCATAATAAAAAAAATGCGCGGAACTGGCTGGAAAAATTGGAAAAGGTTCAAAAACGGTGAAACTTTAGTTTGGGTACTTTTTTTTCCTGTTTGCATGTCACCGTCGGTCGATGTCAAGGAAATTCCTCTCGGCATTGCGAGCTGATATCCGAATTTTTATTTACAACATGTTGTCGTTGGAGAGGCCCTAAGGGCCTAATCAATGAAGCTTGATTATATTTCAGGCCAACAACCTGATATGAAAAGGCTAATTGTTTCGATTACGTACAATTCGGGAGCAAGAGAGCGACTTCCAATTTCAATGTGCGGCAAAGACATCCTGTGACTGTCGCGAAGCATTCTATAGATAACACAGAATCAATGCGTTAGGAAGAAAAAATCACTTTTAGTTGGCTAAAACCATATGATGGATTGAATAGTGCGACAAAGGTCCGACCCGGTCTCCAACATACTGAAATCGTGTGTGCATTGGGTGTTGGAATTTCCAGAGTTTGCAGAAGGAAAAAATCTGAAGATCTGTCGATCTCGGGCGCGAACGGATTTCCTGATTTCGCCGGTAACCGGGAATGGCGGAAGCTCGGGGGAAGGGTGGAGGCATTGACGGTCGCCTTACTGACCCGTCTTCTCGGGTTCAGGGACGAGAAAATCTTTCATCTTGCGTTCGTAAATGCGTTGGCACTTTGCCGTGGTGATGTAGCGACAACTGCCGTAGATGGTCGAAACTACCCCCATGACCGCGATGCTGGCATCGAGCGCCGTCCAGGGCCCGAAGCCGAAGTATCGCATCATTCCAATCCCCAGGGCAACAAATGCAATGCCGGTTCGAATGAACGCCAACTCGGTCCGACCCTTTGCCATGACAGAACGATACCTGGAAAAACCGGTCCGCGATTCAGCAAAGTGGGTCCGTTTATCCGCCAGTACCGTGCGGTTCTCGGAAAAATTAGTGCGCTTTTCGGCCATCTCGGTCCTATTTGCGGACAGTCGGGTGCGCTCTTTCGCAAGATCCGTGTTTTTGCGACTGAATTCCGACTGGTCCTTGGTGAGTTTTGTACGTTCTCCGGCGAAAAGAGTCCTTTTTTCGGCATCGGATGTGCGCTTTTCGGCCATGGTATTTCGTTTTTCCGCCAGGTTGACAAGATTTGACGTCAGCCGGTTACTTTCTTCGTTTAATTCGACTAAAGTATGTGTAATCGTGTTGAATTTCTTGTCCAAACGGTCTTGAGAGGTGTTCATTTCATTGCTCCTGGTGCTCCCTTTGAAAGACAAGGGTCAATCGGAAGGGCATTTCGGTCCCATCGGGGAGTTTGAGCGTGGGTCGGCCCGCGACCCAACCGACGGAACCATCACAAAAGGCATGGGGTGTATCCGCCATGATCTGGAAATCCGCCACTTCCTTTAGCTGGGCCTTGAAAACCCGGGCAATGGTATCATAACCGGGCCACCATTCCGAAGGGTCCGTGCCGATGGCAAGGACGCCGCCCTCTCGGGAGAAATGGCTTTCGAAAAACCCATAATCGCCGCTTGATTGAGCCTCACAGATTTTGCGATAAAGCGCTTCCAATTCCATTGACCGTTCCATAATTACTTGTCCTTTCATACATCGTGAAGGGTTTTATGGGTGTGAGCCCCCGTTGAATCCGGCCCAGTTGGTTTCAGTCCACGTATTGAACCGTTCCCCTTTTGGCGCGTTCACCAACGCCGAATTTGTTTTCCGCGGCGGCATATCCCACGATAACGGCGCACTGGAGTTTGTAGCCGTCCGGGATGCCCGCCTCCTGCGCCAGAGATCTGTTGTCTGCATCGTTCAGTGCCAGGGTGGGGGAGACAATATAGCACGAACCCAGTCCCAATTCGGTTGCCTGAAGAAGCATGTTTTCCGCAGCCAAGGACGTATTGGCCGCGCTGTATGGCGACTCGGTGGGTGTCGAAAGAAGGATCAACATCGGTGCGCCATAGAGCGGCTGGTATCCGGGAAGGGATACCCTCTCCTGCAAGAATTCGATGCCGGAGTGCACCATTTTATTATGCGTTGCGTCATTAATCCGTTTTCGCAATTCCCCGTTGCGGATCACTGAAATCTGAAATTCCCCTGCATTGGGTGCCCATTGGCCGGCTTCGATAATCTTTTCCAGATCCTCGGTCAGGACCGGTTTGTCCAAATAGGCGCGGATACTTTCTCTTGTGAAAATTGCTTCCGAAACATTCATCATCATCCTCCTTAAAAATATAGTAATAGCTGTTTTTCTATTTTTATCGCCTTTTCCGGACCAATGACAAGAATCTTCTTTGAGATTTCCGAAGAATAAAGCGCTTGCAAGGAGCTTGCCGGGTTGCTACCATTCACTGATTCCCGGCAAGAGAGAACCGGCCCAAGAGGTGTTCGTGAAAGAAAACATTTCCCAGAACCTGACGTCTGAATCCCAAAGCGGCAAACTGGGGACATTCGCCGGTGTGTTTACCCCCAGTGTCTTGACCATCCTGGGGATTATCCTCTTTCTCCATCTGGGTTATGTGGTGGGAAATGCCGGGTTGGGACGGGCCTTGATCATGATCGGACTGGCCAATACCATTTCCGTATTGACCAGCATCTCTCTGGCGGCCATATCCACCAATCTCAAAGTCAAAGGGGGAGGGGACTATTACCTGATCTCGCGAACCCTGGGAGTCGAGTTCGGCGGGGCCATCGGCATTGTCCTGTTCCTGGCACAATCCGTTTCCATCGCCTTCTATTGCATGGGTTTCGGAGAAGCCATGACCGAAATTCTGCCCGATCTTCAGTGGTTGTCCACACGGATGGTTGCCGAGGTGGCCGTCCTTCTTCTTTTCATATTGGCGTGGCTGGGTGCGGACTGGGCCACCCGGTTTCAATACGGGGTCATGCTTTTGATCGGTCTGGCACTGGTTTCCTTTTTCTGGGGAGGATTTTCCCGGTGGGATGGTGCTGTTCTTTCCCACAACTGGAAAAGCGCCGCTTCAGGCATTCCGTTCTGGGCACTGTTTGCCATCTTTTTCCCCGCGGTTACAGGGTTTACACAAGGGGTGAGTATGTCCGGAGATCTCAAGGATCCCGGAAAGAGCCTCCCTTTAGGCACCTTTATGGCGGTGGGAATTTCAATCCTGGTATATTTCGGCGTTGCCATGGTATTTGCGGGAGTCTTGCCTCAAAATATCCTGGCGGCGGATTACGGCGCCATGGGCAAGGTTGCCCGGTTTTCCTTTTTCATTGATGCCGGTGTGATCGCGGCGACCCTCTCGTCGGCCATGGCCTCCTTTCTGGGGGCCCCTCGCATCCTTCAATCCCTTTCCGCGGACCGTATTTTTCCGTTCCTCCTGTTCTTTTCCAAGGGGTCGGGCCCCACAAACAATCCCCGTCGCGGGGTCCTGTTAAGCGCTGCCATTGCATTGGCCACCGTAGCACTGGGGAATCTGAACGTCATCGCTCCGGTGGTGAGCATGTTTTTTCTCATCAGCTACGGCTTGTTGAATTATGCCACGTTTTTTGAGGCACGTTCAGCCAGCCCTTCCTTTCGTCCACGATTTCGATGGTTTCATCATCGTCTCAGCCTGATGGGGGCTTTGGCCTGTCTGGGGGTCATGCTGGCCATTGATTTTAAGGCGGGCATCATTGCGGTGGCCCTCTTGTTTGCCATATTTCAATACCTTAAAAGGACTTCCGGTCCCGCCAGATGGGCGGACAGCAGCCGTTCCTATCACCTTCAGCTGGTTCGTGAACACCTGTTGGCGGTGTCCGAAGAAACAGCGCATCCCAGGGATTGGCGCCCTCAGATGCTGGTTTTTTCAAACGATCCGGATCGACGCAAACCGCTTCTCAGGTTTGCTTCCTGGATTCACGGGGGGAGCGGGCTGATTACGGCGGTGCGCATGTTGGAAGGGGATGTGATGACAACCGCCCGCATACGGGAGGATGCGAGAAATGAACTGAAAAAAGATATTGACGAGACACGGTCACCGGCATTTCCGCTGGTGGTCACGGCGGAGGATCTTCACCAGAGCCTTTCGACACTGATCCAGTCCTTTGGCGTGGGACCCTTAAAAGCCAACATGGCCATTTTCAATTGGTCAGGTACCCTGCGGAAAGGGATTCTGGGGATCCGGCGGACCGCCTATGCCAACAATATCAAAGCGACCTTTCGCTTGGGATGCAATATCCTGCTGCTGGTGGCACCGCCCGAGGCATGGCGAGAGCTGGAGACAGCAGCGCCGTCGGAGCGTCGCATCGATGTTTGGTGGCGCGATGATCCGAGCGGGTATCTGATGCTCCTGCTGGCTTATCTCATAACACGGGACGACCAATGGGAAGATGCCAATATTCGTCTGATTGCAGGCGTTTCGGGATTGGATGGTGATGTCGAATCCATTAAGAAAAGGTTAACGCTGATGCTGGAGGAAATACGGATCGATGCGGATCCCCAGGTGGTCGCCGACCCCGACCCGCTTTCCATCGTGCAAAACTCGGAAGATGCGGCATTGGTATTGATGCCCTTTCGCGTTGCCGGCGGGAAAATCCTGGGTGCCTACCATACGGACATTGATGATCTTGCCGAACGGGGGGTACGCGTGGCCCTCGTGCTGGCCGCTGAAGATGTGGATCTGGATGCCCAGCCGGAAGAAGGAAAATATGCTGAAGTGGCTGCCGCCCTTGATGCGTTGAAAGAAACGGAAACCAGGGCTGCTCAAGCTGAGAAGGAAGCGGCTGAGGCACGTAAGAGGGCTGAAAAAGCACAAGCTTACTTGCAGCATGCCATGGACGAAGCCAGACCGGGCATCGGCGCGGAAGAGATGTCCAAAATCGAAGCCGCCGTGGATGCGGCCCGAAAGGCGACCGACGAAGCCCATGCCTTGGAACGGAAAGCCGGCAAGGCAAAGGCCCGGACAATTTTTTCCCAACGGCATGCGGAAGCCGTGGGCGCTTATAAAAATCCGGAAAAAGAAAGATAAAATGGAAACCAAAAGAAAAAAAATATTGGTCGTTGATAATGACAGATTCATCCTCGAGTTTATGAAAGATGTTCTGTCCGAAAAAGGGCATGAAGTCGTAACAGCGGAAGATGGCCTTTCCGCCCTGGATATCCTGGAAACCCTGGCGCCGGACGTGATTTTTGTTGATCTGATAATGCCCAACATCGGCGGCGAGGAGCTCTGTTTTCTGATCCGGAAAAATCCGGCGCTAAAAAATGCCTTCCTGATCATTCTTTCCGCTCTCGGCCACGATGACGCCACCGACTACCGGAAACTGGGAGCGGATCACTTCATCGTTAAAGGCCCTCTAAAAGAGATGGCCGCCGAGGTATTGGCCGCTTTGGAACAGCCCGCATCGGAGGCGTCCTTAGACCGCTCCGGTCACATTCGGCAAAATATTAACCGGGAATTGCTTTCGGTTGTTAACCGTTACAAGATGATTCTCGGCAAAATGTCCGAAGGGGTTTTTGAAGTCACCGCTGACGGCAGGATCACTTATGTCAACTCCAGTGCACTGTTATTGACCGGTTTGCCTGAAAAAAGCGTGTACGGCGTTCATATTGCGGAACTGTTCCCCCACCGGGATGATGGTGGGCGTATGCGCGTTGCACTGGACCGGCTTGGCGAAGTCCCGTTGACCATGGGCGAGGATTCACCCCTTGTGCTCAACCATCGTCAGGTCAGCGTAAGCATCTTGCCGCTCAATGACGAAACGTCCAGTGCCGCCGTGATTCTCACGGATATTACGGAACGCAAAAGGGTGGAGCAAGCCCTTATCGAGGCCAAAGAGAGGGCAGAAACCGCTTCACAGACCAAATCCCATTTCCTTGCCAACATGAGCCATGAAATCCGCACCCCCATGAATGCGGTGATCGGTTTTACGGATATGTTGCTTGATACCGATCTTACGGATGATCAGAGAGATTATGCAATGACGGCTAAGAAGAGCGGAGAATCTCTCCTTTCCCTATTGAATGACATCCTTGATTTCTCCAAGATCGAGGCAGGCGAGTTGAATTTTGAGAAGATTGATTTTGATCCGGAACTTCTCTCTTATGATGTCTGTGAGGTAATTCGTCCCAGGGTCGAATCTAAACCGGTTGAGATCCTTTGTCATGTGGGCGCCGACGTCCCGTCGTTCGTCAAAGGTGACCCGGGGCGGTATCGGCAGGTTTTGGTCAACCTGATGAGCAATGCCACCAAGTTTACCGAATCGGGAGAGATCGAACTTTCACTTGACGTAGAGGCCGAAGAAGCGGATCGGATAAAATTTCACGCCACGGTTCGGGATACGGCCATGGGTATTCCGGAAGACAAACTGTCTCTCATTTTCGATCCATTTCAGCAGGCTGACGGTTCCATGACGAGAAAGTATGGCGGCACCGGTTTAGGCCTCACCGTATGCAGGCAGCTCTCACGATTTATGGATGGCGATGTCTGGGTTGAAAGTGAGGTGAATAAAGGTAGTATCTTCCATTTTACCGCATGGCTCGACAAGGCGGAGCAGATTGATACTGCCGGAAGACTGAAACCCCTGACGCTCCGTGACAGGCGGATTCTTGTTGTTGATGATAATTTGAGAAACCTGGAGATCTTGACACATATTTTAGAATTCGCGGGCATGGCGGTGGTTGCCCTCAAAAACGGTGAAGCGGTTGTGCCGATTTTGCGTAAAGCCCTGGCGGCCGGAAATCCCTTTGACCTGTGCATCAGTGATATCCAGATGCCGGTTATGAGCGGGTATGAGGTGGCAAGAAGGGTTCGCAATGAGGAAGTGCCGCTTCGAGATCTTCCCATGATTGCACTCTCTTCATTTATGGAGCGTGAAGCCGGATTATGCAAGGAGGCCGGTTTCGATGGGTTTTTGAGCAAACCCATTCATAGAGAGAAGTTGCTTCAGATGATGGCAAGATTGATCCAAACGGTTAAGAGCACTTCTGAGTGTTTTGAAGGGGCCAGAAAGAAGATCGTCACCCAATACTCCCTTTTGGAGGAGATGAAGCATTCAGTCTGTATACTTTTAGCCGAGGATAACTTTGTCAATCAGAAACTGGCAAGGATGATGCTCACCAAAGCCGGGTATCGGGTGGTCGTTGCCAATAACGGTAAAGAAGCACTCGAAAAATACATGGCATCTCCCGATGATTTCGACTTAATATTCATGGACGTCCAGATGCCTGAGATGGACGGACTGATAGCGACGAAGACAATCAGAGAGAAAGGATTTGACGCCATACCGATTGTCGCCATGACGGCGCACGCCATGAAAGGAGACCGGGAAAAGTGTCTTGAAGCGGGGATGGATGACTATATCACAAAACCGATCAAAAGGGAGGTGGTCTTCGAAGTGCTTGAAAAATGGGTTTTAGGAAAATTCAATATGAATATGAGGGAATTGACCGGAAAGGTTGATGACGTTCCCAATGGAAAAGATCGGACGCAGTCAAAAAGGAGGCGCGACAGATGATCAAAGTGGTTTTCCATCTGGATGTGGACGAAGAGGCTGTTGGTCTCGAAGCGCTTGTTAAAGGATGTGAGATCACCAAAGCAGGCGTTCTGGAATTGATTAACCGTCAGGCCGACGGCTGCGCCTATGTCAAGCCTTAATACCCGGGAGAAGCCTTCAGAATCCGTTTTGGTGGTGGGATTGGGTCAGGTTTGCGTGGACTACGTGGGTCGTGTGCCCCACTATCCCCCTGAAGACAGCAAAATGGAGCTGGAAGGACGCTTTACCAGTTGCGGCGGTCCCGCCGCAACGGCCTTGGCAGCCCTTTCCAGGTGGGAGTTCCGACCTCGCTTCTGAGCGGTATTTCGGATGATTCCTTCGGTCTGCTGATCACGGAAACGCTCTCAAAAGAAGGGGTTCGACAGCCGGCCTTTTCCGTTGTTTCGAAAGATACCACCGGTGCCGGGGACGTCTATCATGGTGGGTATATCTACGGATTGCTCAAGGGCTGGAACATGCCGGCTTGCATGGCTTTTGCGTCGTCTGCGGCAGCGCTTACATGCCGAAACGGCGGTGGATGGCGAGGTATTCCGGAACTCCATGCCGTCCAAGATCTCATGAAATTTTCGACCATTTCCTAACCGGGCCGGAAAAGTATCCGTTGACACGGCAAAAGAATTGGTATAACAACCTAACGATTGTTCGTTTAAGGACCCCCGCCACCATGAATCAAGGCAAATCAAAACAGAAAATTGAGCAAATTCACCGGACCATCGCTCATTTGTTTGCGCGCAAAGGATTTCATGCCACCTCCATGCGCGCTATTGCCCAGGCACTGGAAATGCAGCCCGCTTCTCTCTATTATTACTTCAAGAGCAAGGAGGAAATGCTTTTTGTTCTGATGAATGAATCCATGGATGAGGCGCTGGAAAAGTTGAAAGCGGTGTGTGAGGCAGATTGCTCATCCGAACAGAAATTAAAGGATATGCTCGGCTTCTATGCGCGCTTTTTTGCGGGGGACCAGGAACGGGAAATTCTTTTGGTCAATGAAATCGATTCCCTGGGAGATGAATACCGGAAAATCCTCATTGAAAAACAGCGGCGATACGTTCATCTGATCCGGTCCATTTTCGAGGAACTGGCGAAGACCGATTTGTTGAAAGAGATTGATCCTACCGTTGCCACCTTTGCATTCTTCGGAATGGTCCATTACACCATCAGGTGGTACAATGAAGAAGGATCGGTTGATGTCACCACATTGTCGGACAACTTTGTCGAGATATTCACACGGGGTATCCTCAAATAGCGCTATAACGAGTCTATCCTGTTCATTTTTTTCCAAGCCTTGGCTGTTTCTTTCTCTTAGGGGATGCCTGGGGAACGGTTTAACCGATACAGAGGAGAGAAAAATGGATTTTGAACTGACAAAGGAACAACAGGATATTCGCCGGGCGGCCAGGGAGTTCGCCCATGGAGAGCTCAAAGACATTGCCGCCGAGTGTGACCAAAATGAAACTTATCCGCCGGAGTTGATCAAGAAAGCGGGTGAACTGGGGTTTTTGGGTACTTTTATTGATGAGGCTTACGGCGGTGCGGGATTGGGGCAACAACTCTGTTCCGTATCCTTTGGTGCCGAGGAATTTCTGCTTTTCGGTACCGAGGAGCAGAAACGAAAATATCTGACGCCGGTGGCGGAAGGAAACGCCATCATGGGATTTTCCATCACCGAACCGGATGCCGGCAGCGACACCCTTTCCGCTTCCACCGGTGCTGTTCTTGATGGAAATGAATACCGAATCAACGGTGCCAAGGAAGTGGAAAAGATGATCATCGGCAGGAACGTGATCGGAAGACTCTAACCCTAACTTGAATGAGGAGTATGTCTTATGGAAAATGAATACACCATTCTGGGTGAGCGAATGAAACGGACGGACAGCCTCGCCAAAGTGACCGGAGCTGCGACATTTACCGCCGACATCAAGCTCCCCAGAATGCTCTCTGCAAAGGTCCTTCGAAGCCCTCACGCGCACGCCAGGATTCTGAATATCGATACCGGCAGGGCGGAGAAACTCCCCGGCGTCAAGGCGGTCGTGACGGCGGCGGACGCCCATGGCGTCAAGTGGGGGGTCTTCAAGTACACCCAGGACCATCCCATGCTGGCAATGGACAAAGTCCGGTATATCGGCGAGGACGTTGCGGGTGTTGCGGCCGTGGACGAAGAGACGGCACTGCGCGCACTTGATCTGATAACGGTGGAATACGAGCCCCTGCCGGCGGTTTTTAATCCCGATGATGCCATGGCGGAAGGGGCCCCGCTGATCCATGAGGAATATGCCAATAACATCAATATCCATGTTCATATCGACGTGGGTGACGTGGATGCCGCCTTTAATCAGGCCCATCTGGTGCGTGAAGATACTTTCGAGGCGGCGGGCGAAGCCTATTCAACTCTTGAACCCTACGCGGTGGTGGCTTCCTACGCCAACGGTTTTCTCGATTTGTGGATGCCCAACGCGGGTCCCCACGTGCGGGCCAAGGCCCTGTCCAACATGCTGAAAATGCCACTGAACAAGGTGCGGGTAAGACATATCAACGTGGGCGGGCATTTCGGGGCCCGCTCCGAAGTCTCTCCCGGTGACCTGGTGGCCGCCCTTTTGTCCATCAAGACGGGACGTCCCGTCAAACTGGCGCTGACCCGGGAGGAAAACGCCGCCTGTACCCGGCAGATTCACGACATCAAGGCGACCATCAAGACCGGGGTAAAGAAAGACGGCACCATCACGGCCAAGGATTTCCGGGTCACCTATGACGGCGGGGCCTACAGCAGCACCGGCCCCATTGCCACGTCGATCCCCTATTATGTCTATGAAGAAGCCTATCGGTTTCCCAACGTGAGATACAACGGGTACCGCGTCATCACCAACAAGGGGATTCGCGGCATGTACGGGGCCCACGGAAGGGCTTTTCTTTGCGGCAACGAGGTGCAGTTGGACATGATCGCTCAGGAACTGGGCATGGATCCCATGGAGATCCGACTCAAAAACGGTCTCAAAGTGGGAGAAGAGACCGCCACAAAATCCGTCATCATCAGCGGTGGGCTTGAAGCACCCATCCGGCAGGCCGCGGAAAAAGCCCGATGGGCAAAAAAACGGATCGGGCTTCCGGAAGGGGAGGGGATCGGCATGGGTTGCGTCGCCATCATGTGCGGCTTTCCCATGGGATTTCGGTCCGGTTCGACCTGTTACGTGAAAATCAACGATGACGGCCAGGCAACCATCGTGAGCGGTATCGTGGATACGGGCATGGGAAACGAGTCCATGGCGGTGCAGATCGCCTCCGAAGTGCTGGGAATTCCTCCCGAAGACATTAACCTGGTCAACGCGGATACGGAGGTGACCAACCTGGATCCCGGTGCCTATTCCCAGGCCGCCAGTTTCGTGGGCGGCAATGCGGTTAAAAGGGCCTGCGAGGAGGCGAAGCGCCAGATCCTGACCCTTGCCGCGGCCAAGATGGATCACGCCATGGAAGATCTCACCATCAAGGACCGGACCATCGTTTCCAGGACCGATCCTTCCAAACGGATGCCCCTGCGGTGGGTTGTCCGGGAAGCCTTCTTCAAGGGAGAACCCATCGCCGCAACGGGTGCCTATATGCCCAAAATCAGTTTCGATCGTGAATGGATCAAGAATCCCCAGGGACAGATGGCGGGCACCTATTCCTTTGGTTGTTCCATCGCCGAAGTGACGGTGGACCGGGAAACCGGAAAAATTTGCATCCCCCGCTTCACCGCGGCCCACGATTGCGGCAATCCCATCAACACCATGGCGGTGGAAGGACAGATAGAGGGATCCATTCAGCAGGCCGGCGTGGCCGTCCTGACCGAGGAGAACCGGTGGAGTGACGGCTGGCTGCTGAATCCCGACTTGCTGGAGTACAAGGTGCCCCTGGCCTGTGATATGCCGGAGATAGATACCGTCATTGTCCGGTCAAACGATCCGGAGGGCCCCTTCGGCGCCAAAGAAGGGGGGCTTACAACCCGTATGAACGCCTACAGTGCGGTGGCCTGCGCCGCGCACAGTGCCCTGGGTGTCCCGCTTAAACAGTTGCCGCTGACCCCGGATCGGGTCTTGAAAGCCCTGGACAAGGCGAAAGGGGGAGATGCGTGATGATATCTTCAGAATTTAAATACATTTGTCCAAAGAGTATTGAGGAGGCCCTTGAGCGGTTCGGCGAATTTCAGGGGGAAGCCGTCTATTTGAGCGGCGGAACCGACCTGGTGCCGCGCATGAAACTGGGGCTGAAAAAACCCCGGGCGGTCATCGATCTGAAAGACGTCGCTTCCATGTCCACCGTGGCGGAGGAGGGGGATTACATCAGGATCGGATCCCTTGCACAGCTTTTCCAATTGAAACAGACCGACCTGGTGTCGAACCGCTTTCCGGCTCTTGCCGCCTCCCTGGAAGCCACATCCTGCGAAACCCTTCAGGTGCGGGGCACCATCGGCGGAAATCTCCTTCAGAACACCCGGTGCCTGTTTTACAACCAGTCGGAATTCTGGCGCCGGTCCAAGGGATTTTGTCTCAAGATGGGTGGTGAGAAATGTAACGCCGTGCCGGGGGCCAAAAAGTGCTTTGCCAATTACACGAGCGACAACGCCCCGGCCTTGTGCACACTCCAAGCGGAGGTTGCGTTCGCCGGACCCAACGGGTCAAGGCGGTTCAAACTGGAATCACTCTATACGGGCCGATCGGACGACCCCTTTGATCTTGAGCCCGGAGAGATCCTGACGGACATCTTTGTGCCCAACAAAACGGTTGCGGGCGGATACGAAAAGCTGCGGGTGAGGGGCGCCGTTGACTATCCGCTTCTGGGGGTTGCCTTTTCCCGTGGCTCTGATTCCGGAAGACTGGCAGTAGGTGCCGTGGGACCCAGGCCCTATACGGTGGAATTAAACGAACCCGCACAAGACGCAATGGGAGAGGCCGTTGCCACAGTCATCAACCAGGTGAAAACCGTGGAGAACACGGTTCTCGAATCCGCCTACCGGAAAAGGATGATTCCCGTTCTGGCGGAAAGGCTGATCAAAAAAGTTATGGAGGGGGCCGAATGATGGAGCGATATAATGTCAGTTTAAAGGTGAACGGCGAATTGGTGGCTTTGAATGTGAGAGCCGGTGAAACCCTCCTTGAGAGCCTGCGGGAACGATTGGAACTCACCGGTGCCAAGGAAGGATGCGGACTGGGTGCCTGCGGGAGTTGTACGGTTCTTTTAAACGGTCTCCCCACCAGGTCCTGCATTGTGATGACCGCTGAGCTGGACGGCGCCGAGGTGCAAAGTATCGAAGGTTTGGCGGACGGTACAGATCTGGACCCCCTTCAGGAGCGCTTTATGGAAAAAGGGGCGGTTCAGTGCGGCTTCTGTACATCGGGCATGATCATGACGGCTAAAGGGTTGTTGAACCGGAATCCGAAAGCGGACAAAGGGGACATCATCCGCACCATGAGTTCCAATCTGTGCCGTTGCACGGGATACAAGAAGATCGTTGAGGCGGTGGAAGCCGTTTCATCCATGTCTGAACCTGAAAATAAATGAGGAGATTTTTTCCATTGATTGAAGTGGGTGTGGAATCCCCGATCTGAAAATCATTCGCATTGCCGTCCCGCTTTTTTTCGGGTCGGTCAACCATGTGGCCGAATATCTGCACAACATCGACAAGCACTTGATCCACAAGCGTAATGTGTTGATTGTGGGATGCGGTATCAATTTCATGGATGTGGCCGGTGCGGAAATGCTTGCCCGCGAAGCCCAGCGAGGCCGCACTCAAAGAGGCAATCCGTACCTGTGCGAAATCAAGCCGGATGTGATTCCTCTCTCCATCCCATCCTGCTTTGAAACGCCCGCCAATTGCACCATGCCGAACCACGATGCTTGATGCCCCACCGGAGGGCTCTGCGGGAACGGAGTCGTATTCGGAATTGTGTTGTTTTGCATCGGATTTTGTTGTATGAGAGGCCTTTGAAAACAAGCGATTTTGCATTAGGAAAATAAAGTGAGGAGGTCGTCAAAATGAGAAAATCGGTATCTATTTTGTTCTGGATCGCAATCGTGGGAATCGGCTTCATGAATATTGGATCCTCAAATGCCCAAGCAGAACCCATAAAGCTTACCTACAGTATCTTCTTCCCCCCAACCCATGCTCAAGCCATAGCGGCCATGGACTACGCCAAAGAAGTGGAAAAGCGCACCAATGGCAAGGTCCAGATCACCACATTCCCCGGCGGGACCCTTACCAAGGCGCCCATGGTGTATGACGGCGTGGTGAACGGAATATCGGATATCGGCAATTCCTGCTTTGCCTACACTCGGGGTCGTTTCCCGGTGATGGAGGTAGTGGACCTGCCCATGGGGTATCCTTCCGGTAAGGTGGCCACCTGTGTGGCCGATACCTTTGCCAAATCCGTCAATCCCAAGGAACTGCAGGATGTCAAAGTTCTGTATGTCCATGCCCATGGTCCGGGACTTCTCCACACCAAGAAGCCGGTAAGGACCCTGGAAGATCTCAAAGGCATGAAGATCCGGGCCACCGGCCTCAGCGCCAAGGTGGTCGAAGCCCTGGGCGGGGTGCCCGTGGCCATGCCCCAGGGGGACACCTATGAGGCGCTTCAGAAAGGCGTGGTGGAGGGGACCTTTGGCCCCATCGAAGTCCTCAAAGGATGGAAACAGGGGGAGGTCGTCAAATACACCACGGACTGCTCAGACGTCGGTTACACCACCGCCATGTTCGTGGTCATGAACAAGGACAAATGGAATGCACTGCCGGATGATGTCAAGAAAGTCTTTGAAGAAACCGCCGAGGAGTGGGTAACCGTGCACGGAAAGGCATGGGATGCGGCAGATGCGGAAGGCCGCAAATTCACTCTGGGTCTCGGCAACGAGATCATCACCTTGTCTGACGAGGAGGCCGCCAAATGGCGTAAGGCCGTGGAACCCATCATCAGCCAATACGCCTCCAAGACCCCGAGCGGCGCGGCTTATGTGGACAAGGTCTATGAGCTGATCGAAACATGTAGCGAATAACTGAATCATCCTTAAATCAGACCCGGGGCCGCCGGAAGTGTGAGCTCCCCGGTGGCCCGGGCCCATGAACGTGCATCCCATGAATGCCTTTGAAAAATTCTCCAATTGGCTGGCAAACAAGGCCTACTGGGTCGCAGGAGGGGCCATTGTCCTCATGATGCTTCTGACTTGCGCGGACATCGTCCTCCGTCTTTTTCGAATGCCCATACCCGGGACCTATGAATTGGTTTGCTTCCTGGGGGCAATAGCGGTGGCGTTTGCCATGGCCCATACTTCAAACGAAAAGGGGCATGTGGCAGTGAGCCTGGTCGTCCGAATGTTGCCCAAGAGGATTCGGGGGACCATCGAAGTGATCACTAACATTTTCGTCCTGATCCTTTTCATCCTCATCGCATGGCGCTCCGTGGTCTATGCAGACAGTCTGAGGGCCTCGGGCGAGGTGTCGCTGACCTTGAAAATGCCTTTCTATCCCTTCATTTACGGCATCGCCTTCTCTTCATCGGTGGTATGTCTCGTCAAAATTACGGATATCTATAAGAGCCTGTTGAAGGTGATCGGCAAATGAGCTTGACGGCAATCGGCGTGATCGGCATTGCGATTCTGGTCTTCCTTCTTTTTTCCAATATGCCCGTGGGGTTCGTCATGGGCTTCTTGGGATTTTTGGGATTCAGTTATGTGGTAAATGTGAATGCGGGGATGGCACTTTTGGCCAGGGACGTATGGGACATTTTTTCCTCCTACGGCCTCACCGTGATCCCCCTTTTTGTGTTCATGGGGCAGCTCGCCTTTCATTCCGGGATCAGCCGCAGGCTGTATGATTCGGCCTATGTGTTTCTTGGCCATCGGCGCGGGGGCCTGGCCATGGCCACGGTGGGAGCATGCGCCGGATTTTCGGCCATCTCCGGGTCCACAAACGCCACCGCCGCCACCATGGCCACGGTGACCCTCCCCGAGATGAAGCGGTATCAGTACGATATGGGGCTGGCCACCGGGACCGTGGCCGCAGCCGGAAGCCTGGGAATTCTCATCCCGCCCAGCGTGGTTTTCATTGTTTACGGCATTTTGACGGAGCAATCCATCGGCAAGCTCTTTGCCGCCGGGATCCTCCCCGGCATACTGCTGGCCATTCTGTTCATTGCGGTCATCCACCTCCGGGTTCGGTTGAACGCCTCCCTGGCCCCGCCCGGACCCAAGACCACCTGGGGACAGAGGATCCGGTCCTTCAGCGGCATTGTGGAGACCCTCTTTATCTTTATCCTGGTTATGGGTGGTCTCTTCTTCGGGATCTTTACCCCCACTGAAGCTGCTGCCGCCGGGGCCTTTCTCACCTTGTTACTGGCCATCATTCGCAGGCAGCTCTCCTGGCGCGGTTTTATCCAGTCCCTGGCCGATACCACCCGGATCAGTTGCATGGTCATGACGATTGTGACCGGCGCCGTGATTTTCGGGCATTTTATGGCCATCACCAGGGTTCCCTTTGACCTGGCCGCATGGGTGGCCGGCCTGCCTTTACCCCGCTTTGCCATCATGCTGGTGATCATCCTGCTCTATCTGTGCGGCGGGTGCTTTATGGACGCACTGGCCATGGTGATGCTCACCGTCCCCATCTTCTTTCCGGTGGCCCAGGCCTTGGGCTTTGATCCCCTGTGGTTCGGGGTGGTGATTGTGCTCATCACGGAAATGGGGGTGGTCACCCCGCCTGTGGGGGTCAACGTGTATGTGGTGTACGGTGTCGCAAAAGATGTGCCGTTGCAGACCATTTTCAGAGGAGTGATCCCCATGCTGCTGGCGCTGGTCATCTGCAACCTGTTGCTTCTGATTTTTCCCCAGATCGCCCTGTTCCTTCCGGGCCTGATCAAATAAATATGCCTCCTCCTTTCCTTCACCTTTCAAAAGGCGCCCGAATTGGGTCTTCAAGAGTGACAGACTGCCAGTGCCCATTTTTCTACAATACTGAAGACCCCCTCCCGTTTGATCGGCTTGGTGATGTAGTCATCCATACCTGCATCGATGCAGGCCTCCCGATCCCCCTTCATGGCGTGGGCAGTCATGGCGATAATTGGGATCCTTGCGATTGTCGATGCGTGGAAATCTGTGCACTGGGGTGGTTTTAGGACATGTTCGGATTCCAGCCTCCGGATTTCCCGGGTGGCGGTGAAACCATCCATTTCCGGCATCTGAACGTCCATGAAAATGAGGTGAAAACCATTTCGGCTGGCCATGAGTATCTCAATCGCTTCCCTGCCATTATTGGCGACCTCGACCTGATATCCGGCCTTTTTCAACATGATTTTTGCGAGTTTCTGATTGACGGGATTGTCCTCTGCCAAAAGGATTCGGACAGAACGTTTCATCTCTTCCCGGACGGAATATTGGGTCATAATCTCACCCTGTTCCACAGAATTCCGCTGATCACCGGCAACCGCCGCGCCGAGGATTCTCTCCAGCATACGGTAGAGCCTCTCCCTCCGAATCGGTTTGCCCAGGAAACCATCGAATCCAACTTCCCTGCATCTCTTTGCATCCTGCCCCCTCACGGAAGACAGGGCCATAAGAGGAAGAGAACGGATTGACGTCTGGAGGCCGGAGACGGGCGATTCGAAAAGACGGATCTGTCTGGCGACCTCATAACCGCTCATGATGGGCATCTGGATGTCTGTGATACAGATGTCAAAAGGATCCTGTTCGCCGATGGCACTTTCGAGAAGCGGCAGCACATCTACACCCTTATTAAGTAAAACCAATCGGATACCGACAGGCTTCAGATACGCGGCAAGTATTTTCAGGTTGGTATCATTGTCATCCACAAGCAGTGCCTTCTTCCCGGACAGAGAAACAGGAGTATACGGTCTGGCTGCTTTGGTCTCCGATTTGCCAAGCCAGGCCGTGAAATGAAAAATGCTTCCTTTGCCTTCATCGCTTTCCGCCCATACATCTCCTCCCATCAGTCTGGATATCTGTTTGCAGATGGAGAGGCCGAGGCCCGTGCCGCCATATTTCCGGGTGGTAGATCCATCCGCCTGCTGGAACGGATCAAAGATGAGTTCCAATTTATTTCCGGCAATGCCGATGCCTGTATCTCTAACACTTGCATGCAGTTTGACGCGCCCCTCATCTTCCTCTTCAACATCCAGGGAGAGCTCAATCTCGCCGGCTTCGGTGAATTTGGGGGCATTGGCCATCAGATTGGTCAGTACCTGCCTGACGCGCGTCGGATCTCCCTTTATATGATCGGGCACGGTATCACCGATATGGCACAGGATTTCAATGGGTTTTTCACCGATCCTGGGCCGGATCATATCGCAGATGTCGTAGGCGAGAAGCTCGGGGTCAAAGTCAATCTCTTCAAAATCCAGATCCCCTGCCTCGATTTTGGAGAAATCGAGAATATCATTGATGAGGGAAATCAGACCTTCCCCGCTTTGTTTGATGGTTTTCGCATAATCCATCTGAATGTCGTCCAGGCCGCTGTCCAGCAGCAGGTCGGTAAAGCCGATGACGGCATTCATGGGGGTGCGGATCTCGTGGCTCATGTTGGCCAGAAATTCGCTCTTGGCGGCGTTGGCCCGTTCGGCCCTATCCCGGGCCTCTTGCTGCAGGCGTTCGGTTTCTTTGCGCTCGGTGATATCCATGACCGTGCCGGATGAGGTGAGAGGGCGACCCTTGTCGTCGAACAGGGTCACTCCGCGCTCCTCCACAAATTTAATCCGGCCATCCTTCAGCAGCAGGCGGTGTTCGATAAAGTAGGGCTGATGCTCTCGGACGGAACTCTCGAAGACCTGTTGAACCTGCTCGCGGTCCTCCGGGTGAATGGTATCGAAAAAATGTTGGTAGTCGGGCTGGAAGGCTTCGGGGTCGATTTCGAAAATACGGTAGACCTCGGCCGACCAGGTCAGTTTCTGGCTGGTGTGGTCCAGGGTCCAGCTTCCCAGCCGTGCCAGGTGTTGGGCCTGCCTGAGGGCCTTTTCGCTGCTTTCCAAAATTTCCGTCGTCCGCATCAGCTCATCCCTGCGGCGCCTGAGCTCCGCCCACAAGGCGCTGGCGACGATTACGACGAAAAGATACAGGCCGTACCAGAACCAGCGATAGGGGCCATAAAGGACTGATGTTGCCAGCAAGGATGGATTGGTGATCAGGTATACCGCATACCAGTGATTTGCCGACGACATGTTGCCCATGTCGGTGGCCGCCCCGGACAGCGGTGCGATTGGAACCGGGAGGGTTTCTATCAGAAATAACCCCTTTTTTGACCTCACTTGGGTTTTGCCTTCAAGTATTGCCTTCCAGACAAGAGGGTAGTCTTTGCTGAAGCGCTCCTGGTCGCGACCAAACATGAAAGCGAATTCCCGGTCCGGTGAAGCCTGGGATTTCAGGTAGTAGCCTCGGGAGTTGAGCAGAAAATTAAAGTGGTATTTGCCCAGCAAGCGGGTCTTATGTGAGTCGGGGAAGATCTCATCCATCAGGTTCTTCGCCAGATAGTTCAACACGAGCACCGCCTTGACATTGCCATTGTCGTCGGTGACGGGCGTCGCAAAACGGATCATGGGCTTGCGGGGCTCCTCGACCTTTCCGTGTTCCACGTTGAGATCCAACGGCGAGACGAAGACCTGCCCGGGAACGAGCCGGGCGGCCTCCCTGAAATAGTAGCGACTGACCTTGTTCTGCAGTTCTGTCTGTGGAACCTCCATACATTGCCCACCGTCATCATTGACCCGAAACAGCTCCTGCCCATCCAATCGAATGAGGCGGATCTGGTCGTATTGACCATAGGCGCGGCAGAAGCCCTGAAACATCTGGATTATTTCGGATCGTGCGAGATCGGATTCAGCAGTCAGGTACCTGCGGATACTCGGGGTCTGTGCAAGCGCCCTGATATCCCCGAAGCGCTCATGGAAAATGGCGTTGACGACATGCCCTGCAGTAGCGAGATGGGAGGCTTCGCGCGTCTTGATGATTTCAACGCGGTCCTTTTCGTATTTAAACAGCAAGGGGAGTATCAGCGCCGTTGATCCTGAAAAGATCAGAACAAACCATTTCATCCAGGCACGCAGAAACGAGGGCTTTTTCAGCATGAAAAAACCTTTCATATTGGGATCGAATGTCAGACACAGGGCGTGAGACAGAATTCCCTATCACCAAACTCTAGCTAACTTATCGAATCGAGGTTCCGAATGCAAGGGAAACTGAAAAGCTACGAACAACGAAAGAGGAAATGACCCCGTTTCTGGAATCACTTACGAATTGGCGAAACAACCCCCATGATATCTCCTTTAAATCCTGTTGACATCCAAA
>ADZZ01000066.1 GCA_000179315.1 delta proteobacterium NaphS2 | reverse complement strand
CCACGGCCAAATCCTGGACGATGAGCATCCCGATCATCACTTTGCTTGAGAGCGTCCCCAGCCATCCCTCGGTTCATGAGCGTTTTAAGAATCACCATGGTGCTCGAAAGAGAAATGAGGGTCCCGAGCCATAGCGACGCTTTCCAATCCCATCCCATAATGTGTCCGATACCCATGCCCAATGCAATGGTGAGAGCAATCTGAATGGGGGTTCCGATGATCGCGATCATTTTTACCGGCTTGAGATCCTTCAGCGAAAATTCAAGTCCCAGTGCAAACAGGAGAAGTGCAATGCCGATCTCGGCAAGCAACTCGATTTCACGAATATTTGAGATCGTCACTCCCCCGGTATGGGGCCCCAAAATAATCCCTGCGGCGATATAGCCCAGGATCAGAGGTTGGCCTAACCGCTGTAACAATAAACCGCACAGAAAAGCGGCAACGATGAGAAGGATAATGTCAGTCGCTATACCCATTTATGGTCCTTTGTGTCCGAAGCGGGGTTATGAAGAGAATAATACGCTGGAATGCCGCTTCTGTCCATTCATCATAGCAGTGCCTGCAGTGAAGATCGCACACCTGGTTAACGTGCCATTGCAGGTTGAAAAGGGACGATTTTTCTTTGTGGGGGGCCGGAAAGAAATCAGCCAAGATCGGGAATCAACGTTTCAAATCGGCGAGTGCCGGAAATTTCGTACCGATGGCTTTCGTTCTCCTTCAGATCTCCCCATTCCAGCAACAGTTCGCAATGACTGAGGATTTCATTGGTCGCCATATATATTCCCGGACCCTTCAAAAGGGATGGATCAAAATGCCGCCGGGTGATCTCCAGGGCTTTGCCATGACCTTTGGAGACAATATCAACGATGTCGGCGCATCTCTGCACGTGGTGTTCTATGAGTTCATCGATCCTCTGCGTCAGATGGATCATATTCCAACAGCCGTCATAGTAAAATCTGTGCGCCGGAAATACCTGCATATCCGGATACTTGGTGCCTAACCGCCTGAGATATTTTAAAGAGTTCAGGTAGCGATGAAGTCCCAATATCTCACCAGGTTCCGGGAACATGGGACCAATGACCCCGGCGATTTCGCCATACATTTTCAGACAAGTGGGCCAGGGGGTGATCTGCGGCAGCAGGATGTCGCCCACAATGACCGCCTCTTCGCCCAGGATGACGGCAAGACAGTCCGGGCTATGTCCCGGCAGATGGCGGGTGACAATATCGGGAGACAGGCCATCGCCACTGCCCACAGCCTCCACTTCGAGGTGTTGCAGCATGCGATGGTATCCGAGGCAGTTGACGGTGTAGAACGACTCCGGCATAAAGCAATGCCAGCACTTTGCCGGGAAATGTCGCTTGTAGTCAGCCGGCGCCATATCCGGGTACTGCCGAATCAAAAGATCGTATATCCCATGGGCTTTGACCTTCAGCGAGGTCATCTCCACCAATTCCGCAAGTCCTCCGTCGTGGTCTTCATGGCCGTGCGTGAGCAACACGAATTCCAGGTCCGACGGCTTTATGCCGGCGGTGTCCATGAATTTCAGCAGTTGATGGCCCTGGCCGTACCGCCCTGTGTCCACCAGAAAAGGGGTGTCCGCCATGACCGCATAATTCCAGGTGGGTCCCAGGTCCCAATCGTTTGAGTATAAATTTTCCGTGGGGAATGCGAATATTTCGAGACCGGAAGGCAGCCTGAAGCGCACGACCATACCATTTCCGTTCTTGTCTCCATGTTCAATAATGTTTGCGTTTTCTAATAAATCTGTGCGCATTTTTGGTGAATCCCTCAAAAATTCCGTTGAAACCTAGCGAATAATACTATGCTTGTCAAGAGAACAAAAATGAAAAGAATCTTCATTTCAGTGAGATAAATTGCCTTGTCTGATTTTCATGTTTCTTGAGTTTTGATTTTTTGTGTTATATTTTGTCATTAGGGGATCTGGACCATGACTGGTCGCTGAACGGGAAATAGGGGGAAGGGAGGCATGCCGTTGACAACCTATGATTACGATATGGGCATACTGGGCGGCGGAGCGGCGGGGCTTACGGTGGCCGCCGGGGCGGCCCGGCTGGGTGCGAGAACCCTTCTGGTGGAAAAGGAGAAAAACCTGGGTGGCGACTGCCTTCATTTCGGATGTGTGCCCAGTAAGACGCTTATTCGAACGGCCCAAGTCTATCATAACATGAAGCATGCCGAAACCTTTGGTCTTCCGCCGGTGGATTTGGCGCGTGCGGATTTTCAAAAGGTAAAAGCGAGAATCCAGTCGGTCATTTCAACCATTCAAAAACATGATTCGGAAGAGCGGTTCTGCAGCCTTGGCGCCAGGGTGGCATTCGGCAGCCCGAAATTTTCCGACGAGCACAGCATCCAGCTGAATGGAGAGCGGATTTCCGCAAAAAACTGGGTGATCGCCACCGGATCTTCACCGGGCATTCCGCCCATAAACGGGCTTGATAAGACAAATTATCTGACCAACAGGGAACTCTTTTCTCTTAATGGTCTTCCCGAGTCCATGGCGATTCTGGGTGCGGGTCCTATTGCCATGGAGATGGCCCAGGCGTTCTCCCGACTCGGAACCGCTGTTTTTGTTATTCAGCGGAGTGGACAGATTCTGAGTAAGGAAGATAAAGACATGGCGGATATTTTGATGCAGGCGCTATCCGCTGAGGGCGTCACGTTTTATTTAAATGCCGCCATTAGTGAAGTAAAGGATCTGGGGAACGGCCGGGAAGTTCATTTTAAAGATGAAACGGGAAAATTGAATGCACTGAAAGTGGCGGAGATTCTCGTTGCCATGGGTCGTTCACCCAACATCCAAGACCTTGATCTGGACAATACGGGTATTGAATGGGGTCGAAAGGGCATCCGGGTGGATGATCGATTGCGAACCGCCCACAAGCACATTTATGCCGCGGGAGATGTAACGGGCGCCTTTCAGTTTACACACGCCGCCGGCTACGAAGGAGGCATTGTGGTGAGTAACGCCGTTTTTCATCTTCCCAGGAAAGCCGATTACACCTTTATGCCCTGGTGCACCTATACCGATCCGGAGCTTGCCGGCATCGGGATGAATGAGAAGAGGGCGCGCGATGCAGGTATTGAATATTCGGTTTTTACGGAGGCCTTTGAGGACAATGACAGAAGTCTTGCGGAAGGGACAAAAACGGGAAAGCTCAAGATGATTCTGGGCAAGGACGAAAAACCGGTGGGCGTTCAAATCCTGGGGCCCCGGGCGGGAGAGCTCTTGAGTGAATGGGTCGCTGTACTGAACGGCAAGGTGAAACTTTCCACCCTCGCTTCAGCTGTTCATCCCTACCCCACATTGGGGGAAATCAACAAGCGGGTGGCGGGAAGTTATCTTTCCCCGAAGATTTTTTCCCATAAGGTAAAAAAAGGGCTCAAATTCTTCTTTCATTTGAAGGGGAGGGCGTGCGGGGAAGGATAGGAACGGGAATCGGGTCTTTTGGTATTTAAAGAAAGGGAATTTATATGAGATGGTTTTTAATATTCGTCATGGGGATGGGGCTTTTCTTTGGAGAAACCGCCGGGGCAGAACCCATTGAATCGGCGCAGCTTCCCGATCTGACGGCAGCACTCAAGATACCGGCGGGGCAGAATTTCTGCGGTGAACCGGTCCCCATGAACGTTCCGGATGTGAGAGAACGGTTTGAGCGGGAGCTGCTTTTGACGCTCTGGAACCGACCCCAGGTGCTTCTGTGGCTGAAACGTTCGGGACGCTACATGCCCCACATAGAAAAACTGCTTAAGGAAAACGGTCTGCCCGATGACCTCAAATATGTGGCCATCGCCGAAAGCTCACTGAGACCCCATGCAGGCTCCAGCCGGGGGGCCATCGGTTTCTGGCAGTTCGTGAGACCCACCGGGCGAAGATATGACCTCACCATCAACGACCGCATTGACGAAAGACGGAACCTTTTCGCATCCACGGGCGCCGCCATCCGCTATTTCAAGGACCTTCACCAGGAACTGGGGTCATGGACCCTGGCTGCCGCTGCCTACAACATGGGGGAAAAAGGCTTGCTGTCTGAAATCCTGGCACAGGACAGCATGAATTATTACGAGCTTTATCTTCCCCTGGAAACGCAGCATTTTCTGTTTCGCATTCTCGCCATCAAGCTCATTTTTTCAGATCCCCGAAAATACGGTTTCAACCTGTCCGGGAATGACCGATATCCGATTTTATCCTTTGACCGGGTAACACTGCAATGCGACCGTGAAACCCCTGTCATGCTCGTGGCAAGGGCGGCAAAGACCCGCTTCAAGGTAATCAAGGATCTCAACCCTGAAATTCGAGGGCACTACCTGGCAAAAGGGGCCCACCAACTCCTCATCCCCAAAGGGTCTCTCAAAGGGTTTAAAAAGCGGTTCGGGGAATTGCGCAATGCCTATGCCAAGGACCACAAGGGGCGCATCTATGTGGTGCAGCGAGGGGACAATCTTTCCACCATCGCCCGCCGCTACAATGTGCCGGTGAATGCATTGCTCATCTGGAATCGCATCAGTCCGCGGGATCCCATTCACCCGGGACAGAAGCTCATTGTCCATCCCGGGGATTGATCATTAAATTTTTAAATCCATGCTCAGGCTGCCCATGAGCGTTTCAAGGGTTTGGCGCTGTTTCTGCTGTAGGGCTTTAAGGTTTTCTTCCGCCTGATCGATCTTGCTCAGCCTGGTTTCCTGGCCGTCAAGCTGATGGATATAGCGGCTTCGAAGCCCTTTTTCTTCGGAGGTCTGGCCCAGGCTCCGGAGGTTTTCACGAAGCCTTTTCTGGTCTTCAAAAATCTGCGCCCTTTCCTTTTGAATGGTTTCCAGTTCATTTTCGATGCGGGCCAGTTCGGCTTTTGCGGCAACTATCTTTTCCAGCTGTTTGAGTGTCTTATCGTCCAGGTATTTCTGGCGGGCGAATATGAGGATGTTGTCGGGGGTCAGGCTGCTGACGGAAAAGCTCTCCCAAACATCCCGCATCTCCTTTACCACGAACGCGGTTTTCTCATTGCCGGGTACGGTGACTTCAAATCGCAGGTAATTGTCCGTGGTTTCAAGCGGTTTCTTTGGTTCCAGCAGTTTCCGACCGCTGTGGTAGGGATGTTCTATGACCACGGTTCTGGCTTGGGCGTTTTTGTTGTTTAAATTGTAGGTCCTGGTTTCAATAATCCCCCGGTGAAGGCGCATGAGTCCGCGGTTGATCACCACCCGATCCACCGGTTCCGTGTCACTCCCCTTTTTCGTGTTCACATGGAGCCCCAGGTCGACCGCATAAGTAATATATCGCTGCTCATCGGGTTTGAGGCTTTTGATCAACGCTTCTCCGGCATAGGTCCCGCCCTGAAGGACGGTAAGCGGCCCTCCTTCCAGGGTGAGACCCGTCGTATTCTTAAGCCTGATGCCCGCAAGAGGATGTTGTTGGCTGGTTTTTTCATTGTAGAGATCCATGGGCTGACCATCAATATCCTTTGAGACAATGGGCACCAGGGCCGACCGGTTCTGATCGATGGTGACGGGATGGTCGATGCGGTATTCAAACATGTCGCCCACTTCCCGGGTGACGGTTCGGGCTTTCAGCTTGCG
>ADZZ01000067.1 GCA_000179315.1 delta proteobacterium NaphS2 | reverse complement strand
GAAGCGATTACGGGCATTGATATATTGATCTGCATCCACCCTTAGAATCCGGCAGATTTTGTCGTAGCCGTAATAAGACAGCCCGTTTTTGTCAGATACCACCACCAGAAAAATGTAGAGCAGCAGTTCAATATGACTCAGGCTCTCCCAAAAACCCTTTCGCAAAAAGCGATGTTCAATAAAGGCAAAACCGCCGGCGATTTTGCGTATTCGTTTTGGAAAAAGAGGCTTTTTAACCATCATGTGAACACCTCCGGAACAGTTTGTGGATGATTGCCGTAGCCTCGGCGGGGAAAATCTTTCACAATAACACCCCATGAGCCGCAAAAACGGCATCTCGGACCCACGCCGGACCACCTGGAGGGCACCTTATCACCGGATGACGGGGGTGTTGAACCCTGATCATCCACGGTTTTTTTACTTTTTTTTATTCTTCGCCGACGTTCCGCCCTCCGATGGGCTTTGCGGCCTTTTTCTGTTTGCCGGTAACGGCGTTGTGCTTGTCGTCGCTGTTCCGTGCGGGCTTGTTCACGACATTGATCGCTACAGTACGCCTGGCCTCTGAAACAGCTCCGGCACACATGGAAAATGAATCCACAACTTTTACACTGGATTTTTTTTTAGAAGCCTTAAGGGCATGACGCCTTTGATCTTGAAAAGGATCAAAAGCAGACCTATGATGGGTATGCTTTATATTGTCCGGGGAAGACGGTCTGCTTCTGTTTTTCCCAAAAAAAGAGGCCCGAAGCGGCAACTTCGGGCCTTACCTTTTTTAATAAATCAGACCCCCCATCGCTCAGTGGGTCTATATTAACTCCCCAAAATCATACCCGAAAATGGAACCAAATGCAGATTTTCCACATAACTCCACGAAAGTAAACTGAATCTCTCTTCCGCTGTCTTTTTTTCGTTCAATATTTTCGCGTGTCTTGATCCCGTTCAAAACTGTCTCCCACAACAGAAACCCATCCGTGAACCAGTTTCGCTCAAGGGATCTAAGTCTCGGCAGACCACACAACTCCAATTGAGGTTTAAGTTCAAAGCCCCAATGGTTCAGTTTTCATTAGCAAGGCTGGTTCGGTTAAGATTAGCGTTGAAGCTCAACCGGCCACCTGACGTGGTATGAGTTCAGGATTTTGATCGGGCTGTAGTCGGTATGTGTGCTCCCGAAACACCGTGTTTCCAGAGTCTCCTTGTTTTGTTTGACAATAAATCGAAAACCTTTGCCGGTCTCTGGTAAGATGAAATCACGGCTTGCAATGCGATAGTTTTCTTCGTAATCCCGCCATTTTTTCTGTTTGATGGTTTCTTCTTTCCACTTTTTGATTTTCGGATTCTGCTTCAGGCACATGGTGATGTGGGAATCAGAGCGGACCATGAGGTAAATCAACTGTTTTTCACCGGTATATTCAGAATCCGCATAGATTTCTTCGATCACATCCACATCAATGATTTTGAAGAGATTTTCCTCGCAAAACTTGAATAACGCGGAAGGGGCACGGGACCTGCCTTCGCAGTATGCAATATTGATGATGGTGTTATTCATGCTGTCCCAAATGATTTGGGGTCGGTGGGCATACACCAGATTGCCGTTTTTATCCGGGGACTTGGACAACGCCTTGTCTTCAGGATACCGGCTGTCGCAGGGATCACAATGGTAATCCACGGCAATATGCCTGCCTTCAATAAGATTGAGTTCCTGGCCCGGCAGGATGCATCATTTCGCATGCCTGCAGATGTTCAAACCGAAGTTTGTCAAAGAGTCGTAGAAGCGGCTTTTGCCGGGGTTTAAGGAGAGCCCGGCGCCAATCGCCACGGACCGATCCGAGTTCATGGTATAATCATTGATGGTTGGGAAACCCGCAATAATGCGCAACACATTGACAATGATATTGTTTGTGATATCCGTTGGCCGGAAGTTCTCCGGACCGTAAGTGTGCAGTGCTTCCACAACGCCTAATTGATCCAGAAAGGGTGCCGCAATAATAGCGCCGGGATTGCTGATGGATACCTTACGGTGAAACAGGGCCTTGGCAAAACGGGCAAACGACGGGTTCACCTTGAGTCTTGCCTGTTCAATCAAATCGGGAATGCGTGATTTTACCGATTGGCTTGGGTCCGTGTCCTTTCTCTCAACTTTTTCGGGAACAGGAGCGGACAGAACCCCCCGGATAGAAACAGGGCTTTTTATTTTTGCCAACCCCCACCGCTTATAGATTTTTTGAACATTGGCCGTTGAACATTTCAGGTTCAGTTTTTTTATCATTTTGGGCGCGGACAGGGAAGGATCCATGAGCCGTTGTTCAATGATTTGGAGTTCAAGTTCGGCGGAAATCTTTTCTCTGGTTCGGCCCTGCTGTACCAAATCCACCAACCCCCATACGCCATAAACCATATACCGATTTTTAAGCACATAAAAGCGATTGGGAGAAATTCCGAAGCGTGTCAGCACGGGTCGAACCTGCCGTTTCTTGGGGATTTGAGAAAGGGCTTTCATCAGTTCGATCCGTTGTTGCAGATGATCTCGATTGAAGTTTAGAAAGCTTTTCGTCCGACTTTCCGCATCATGCATCGCTTTTTTCTTCGCCCTTTGTCTGGCCGCGGAGTTGAGGATATGCTGAAGCTCCTCGAAATAACGGATATCTTTTTCTTTCATGCGATGCCCATACCCGTGGCACCGTTGAACCAGACGAATGATTTCCAGGTCCCCTCCGGGAAACCCAAGCGCTTCAGAAATCCGTAACGCATGGTTGGATCGTTCATGCGGCCTGGCGCGTTTAATCAAAACAACGAGCTGCTCAAGCCGAGCATCGATTTCCAGAAAAGAAAGTTTCGGCAGAAGACCTAATGCGCCACAATGAACAAAGGATTGTTCCAGTTCTACCAGCTTTCGCCTGCTTATTCCGTGTGATTCAGCAACGGACCGTTGGCTGTCCCGATTCGTCCATAAACGATAGAGCGCCTCATAAGATTTGAAAAAAGGCTCGTCTTCATATTCGAATGGGACAGGTGACTTCGAATTCGCTAATGCGCTTCTCACTCGATGCGGAATTCTCTCGAAATACTTTCTCGTGGACTCCGTAAAAACCATGTTATCCGTATGTCCTAAAAAATATGTTTTTGGAAACCAAATGCGGCATATGTGTAGTATGGAAATAATACACATTATTCTGGTCGATTTCAAGACATTTTCAGGGTTTTTGCAGAAAATATGCATTTTTTGTGGTATTATCGGAAAGCCGTTTAAGACCATGAAATTGGAAATTGTTCATGTCTATTCAGATTGTTATACCGTTTTGTCTCCCTTTCCCGGGGTGCGTCTGGCAGTGATTGAAAGGTGCGTACAATTTCACATATACGGATAAGGCAGAAAAAGCGCGCTTTTTGGAGTACTGATAGTCAAATGTATCAAGAAACGGTCGAGTAAAATCGTTTATCAATACAGTTGGTTAGCTTTTAGATCGGTTCAATTTCCTGAAATGAAGCGCTGTTTTTGGTAATATTTGCGGTTGGTGTTTTGGCTCCCCCACAAGCCTGGAAAAGTCTTAACATTTCTACAAAATAGATACCGCTGTCAAAGAGCCTTGCTGAGAATTAGCTGAAATTCCTCGTTTGGCCGGTCAATTTTTGATGAAACAAGGGGCAAAAAAAAGACCTAAAACCAATCCCATATGATTTACCGCACAGATGTCCCTTACCGGCAAATACCAATTTTTCTGGAATTGACGCTTTTTTTCATTGGTATAGTGCATCTTGCATTCAATCGTCATCATATAAAATTATCGGCGGTTGGAATTTCATCCCGTAAAAAAGGGCTTCGTAAAGCATCCTCATCGATTTGAACGCAAAATCTCTAAACAAGGATCGCATACGATCCCAAAGTTCTCGTTTGCTGCCCATCTTATGCCATGTAGCTCGAAACAGGGGACAACAGAGTTGCTGTGTTTGGTCGACTAAAAAAGCCAGCATCATGAGCATCACAAAGACTACACTCAGATTTTTCTTTCCGAGCCCATAGTTATGACCGAAATGATAGCCTTGATTCTTGAGGGTATTGAACGTCTCATTTTCTATTTTCCAGCGTGCACGACCGCCTCGCATAAGTTCATAAGAGTTTCCCTTTGTTATGGTAAAATCAGTAACCCAGCTGAAATGTTGCGTCTTTTCTGACGTGATTTCCCAGTATTCCAGGAAATTGATCAGCAAATCCTGATTTGATTCATTCAGGGGGAGGTGGTTAACGAGAAGGAAACGATGCGTTTTTTGCGGATTATCATTATCGACCAATTCAAATTGAACAGCTTCGCCATTTTCTTGTGCCTCTTCCACTTTTCTGAACAGGAAAGGATGATCCCCCTTCTTCACACCCAGAATGTAATGAAGATTGTATTTTTCCGCCTCCCTTATGTGTGGCGCATTCGAACTTAGGGCATCTTCGGTAATGATAACGGGCAGGTGTGGATGGTCCTTTCTAAGAGTCTGTCCGTTAATAACTTGAACATTTAGGGCGAATAGAATAGTTCCATTCGCCATGAAAATCGGCCTTAAACAAATTGACGTTCTCAAGTTCGGTGTCAGTTACTTTGATCCCCTTTGGATAACTGTTGGAGTCAATCTCAGCCTGAATCTTAAGGCCTTGTCGAGTGGTTGTGTTGGCTATCAGATTCACAATTACCTCGTGACTCGTCAACGGCTTGCCACGCCAATTCATGCTGATATGACTGAACATTCGATGTTCAATTTTATTCCATTTGCTTGTGCCAGGAGGGAGATGGCACACGGAGATTTCAAGACCTTGGTCATCTGCAAACCGTTGAAGTTCAATTTTCCAAAGCCGAATTCGATATCCGTTACTACCGCCTCCATCCGCCGTTATGAGAAGTTGTTTTGCTTCCGGATAAGTTTGCTGGCCCATTCTTTTCCACCAACGACGGATACTCTCGACAGCAAAGGATGATGTGTCATGATCAATGCCAACGCTGACCCAGCCAACATTTGCTGTCTGATCATATACACCATATGGGTTAACCTTGCCCAAATTTTTGTCAGCAAAATCGTGTACTCGGACAGAATCCGGTTGTCCTTTTGGTTGCCATTCCCGGCCTGCGTTTTTAAAATCTCCAACAAGCTCCTTTTTCTTGGTGTCAACAGAAATAACCGGTTGGTTATTCTCCTGAAATACTTTTACCTGGTTGTAAATATAGCGAAACTGGGCATCGCGGTCCGGATGACGGGAACCTTCACGAACCTTGCGGTTCGCTTGGAGACTGTAACCCAAATCGGCCAACAGTTCCGATACCTTTTGCCGACCGATTTTGTGCCCCATAACCTGCAAAGCTCTCGACAGCTGCCTCGTGCTTTTGCATGTCCAGCGCAGTGGCGATTCGGGATCGCCTCGGGTGGTTGGTTCAACCATCCCTTCCAAGTCACGAAGGATGATCGGGTTGACCTTGGTAATAGGTTTTCGACCACCCCCTCTGGCCCGTGTTCGATTGGTAGCAGGCTTTGCAGCATTTGACGGTTCAATTTCTTTGAGGCCCTGATAAATAGTTGTTCTTGAAAGGCCTGTAGCCTTGGAAACAGCTGATATATACACTTTAAGAAAAAGATTTTGGGTTGGCAATGCCGAACGCCCTTAAAAATATGGGTTTTCCAACGAGATCTACCCCAAAAACATTATCTTGAACAGTATACCACCACGACCAAGAGATTTTGCCTCTGCGGCAGCCCACAGGCGACGGCCTTTTTCATCAAGAATTGGAAGGAGCGTATTAAACTTTTCATTCACTATCGGTTCGATTTTATTTTCCATAAATTACCGATAGCATAATGACGCTATTTGTTCAAGTTATTTATGGACAGATTCTTAGGGCATCTTCGGTAATGATAACGGGCAGGTGTGGATGGTCCTTTCTAAGACTGTCGAAGAAACGTTTTGCGGCATTACGCTCACAATCGTTCTTGCTTTGGCCGTCTTGTTTGATTATGAACTCCGGGGCTAACGGAATGACCTCTTTGAGATCGGGATGAACAATTGCCGCCCCCAGCATCTGTTGGTAATAGGTGATTTCGCCGGTCTTTTTGTTTACTTTTTGCAGACAATTATCAGAGAAAATTTTCTTCGAGGAAAAGTAGCCTGTTCCGTCCAAAGATAACAGATAGCATCCCTGGAAGAAAGCCAGGCGCTCCAGAGCTTTGCCTCTTTGCAATTTACTAAAAATATTCTTATACGCAGGTCGAATTTCCACAGGGTCTACTTCATCCAGAATCGTTCGCATCTGCGAGTCACAAGGTATACTTTCTACATGATAAATGCTTTCTAAATTCTCAGCGGCTTGTCTTCGTTTGTCAAAAGCAAGCAGGGACGGATCTTTGAGAGAGAAAACGGCAAAGCCAGACATCAAGGCGTCTGCCATTGATATTTCCGGATTACCCTCACGGTAGTCCGATACTCCCAAAAAATCTTTATGCAGACCCTCGAACAGTGGATCAGCACTAAGATACTTTCGAGAAGCTAACCTTCCCTTTTTCTGTTGGCTTTGATGTTTCATGACATTTATGGGAGTGAATCATGAACCATCGTTCGCCAAATGTCCAGGTTTTCCTGAAATTTATTTGCAGTTTTGACGCTTTTTTTTGAAAAAGAACTCCATAATGCGCTTTTTCAAGAACTTTCAATGCCAAGGCTTTACGAAAAGCGAATTTCAAGTTACACTGATATTGGGCCTTTCAACAGCAACCGGGAATTGCTGTTCTTCCACCAATCTCGGCAGGGAACGAGCACACTGGTTCTCTTATGCCATCCTGGCTTTCATCATCCCTTTCACTTCATCTATCTCTTCAAACGTGTTGCGTTGCCTCAATACCTTGTTTGGGCTCAACATTAACAAACGTCGATTCTACACCTTTATGGCTTCCAACAAAATACCATGGCATAACCTATGGGCCGCCTTATGGCACCTCATTCCTGACCCCTTGTCCGATGGGCGACTTATGATCGCATTAGATGATTTCATCAATCCAAAGACAGGTCGCAACATCTTCGGATGTTCTCATATCTTCGATCATGCCGCAAAGGACAATCAATCCAAATATCCATGGGCACAGAATGTGGTTCTTATTGGTCTGTTAAAGGTCATCAAAGGACGATGGGCTTGTCTCCCCCTTTCACAGCGATTTTATTTGCCCCAAAAGGCCATAAATGCCAAATCGGACAATATGAGGGTTGCCGGAAAGGTCGTTTCTTTCCAAACCAAACTCCAACAAGCTGTCGAGATGGTAATTCAGGTAGCTCAACACTTTGCCGGCGTTGACATAATAATCGTTTGTGACAGCTGGTTCGGAAATAACGGCCTGTTCAAACCCCTCCGCACTAAACTCGGAAATTTTGTTCATTTGCTTTCAAGATTACGTTCCAATACCGTACTGTACTCCATCCCCAAGATCGGTTCTTCCAAAAAGCCGGGAAGACCCAAAAAATATGGCAGCAGGTTGGGTTCGTGCGCTGAAATGGCGGCGGCATTCATGGCGTACGCTTCAACCTATCACGTCTTCCTGTACGGAAAATACCGTGAAGTCAACGCATACTCCCAAATCGTTATGCTCAAAACACTCAAGTGCCCTGTCCGGGTTGTCTGGGTCTTTCGAAAAACACAGTGGATCGCAATCTTCTCCACGGACTTGAAGCTGTCGGTTGAGCAAATTATCGAGTATTATGGGGCCAGGTGGAAAATCGAGTCGGGTTTCAAGGAGATCAAGCAAGACATTGGAAGCAGCAAAAGCCAAACCCGCAATGCACAGGCAGTGATCAATCACATCAATTTTTCCATAATGGCCGCAACAATCATTTGGATCTATGGTTCACGGCTCGAAAACATTCCCGAACGCAGGCACAAGGTCAAGGGTCGCAACAGTTTCGCCTTTTCCGACCTGAGACATATCATCGCTAAGTCCGCATTGAGCGATGATTTTCATGCCGTTTGCAACCAAGACAACAAACTGCCCCGAAAATCTTTCCTGGAGGCGTTGCTGCGCATGGTCGGCTGATCAAGCCGGGGGCATTTTCTGTGAAACTTCAGGTCTGAATATAGATCCTCGAAAACGGATTCTTCTCGATAGACTGCCAAAGTTGCTTAGGGGATACGGTAAAAGCCTTAAAAATTTGGCGGCAAGCATTGTAGTAGTGGTCGACCTTGATAACAAGGACTGTATTTCCTTCAAAAAAGAAATGATCGATATCCTCAAAGCGTGTCACCCTAAGCCGAAGACATTGTTCAGAATTGCAATAGAAGAAGGAGAGGCCTGGCTTCTGGGGGATAGCAACGCCGTAAAAGCAGCCTATCCGAAGGCAGCAGAACAAGTTTTGAATAATTATGTTCAAGACAGTATTTGCGGAACCTGGGAGAAACTGGCCGATGCAGTCTCCCCAGGCGGATCACATAAACTGAAAAAAATGGGATAGGGTAAAAGCTTGTACGATGCCTGTGGATGGGCGTCTTTTCACGGCGCGAAACGACGTGAAATCAAGCGGGGTTCACGTGCCGGGTGGCGATGATGTTGCAGTCGGTGCCTGCGGGGTTTTTGATGAGCACCTGACCGATGGCGACGGGTGCCTTTACGGTGGCGGACCGGATTTCGGTCATGACGTCGAATATGCGCTGTTTGGGAATGGGGCCGTCCGTTCGAACACTCACCAAAGGAAAGTCTCCGTTTTTAACGGATACGTTGCTGGCAATGGTCCGCATGGGGTTGGTCAATTCCTGTTCCGCCCACTTGGGCCCCTTGTCGCAGGTGTGACCCTGAACCTCAATGACTTTCAATGCGGGTTCTTCCTCAAACTCGATTTCAAGGGGACATCCGTTGGGGCATACGATGCAGGTGAGTTCTTTTCGTTTCATTCCACGCTCACTTCCAGTTTCTTGGCATTTTCCAGTTTGTCTTTTCTGATTTTGACCCGGATCATCTCCGCCGGGTGCAATCGCACCAGTTTTTTCCGGGCCACTTTCCGGTCTCCGTCCCGCACCCAGACGGCGCGGTTTCTGAAAGGCTCGGTTACCCGAAGGGACAGGGTAAAATCGCTCTCTCCCGATGCCTGTTGCGGCAACACGTATCGGACACCGTCATTTGGCGCGATTTCGATGGGCCGGGGTTCGGATGAAATATCCCCCTCAAGGTATCGGCAGGCAAATTGCCCCGCCAGGGACGCCTCCTCCGAAACATGGTCCACCAGGTCGTGTACATGCAGCACATTCCCGCAGGAAAATACGCCCGGAACGCTGGTCATGAAGGTATCGTCCACAAAGGCGCCGCTGGTTCGGGTCTCCAACCTGACGCTCGCTTCGGAAGAGAGTTCATTTTCCGGAATGAGACCCACGGAAAGAAGCAGCGTGTCGCAGGGGACAAACCGTTCCGTGCCGGGCAACGGCTTGAAGTTGTTTATTTCAGCCACGGTGACACCGGTCAGGCGGTCCTTCCCGTGCACTTCGATGACCGACGTGCCGAGATGCAAGGGAATATCATAGTCGTTCAGGCACTGCTGAATATTGCGGGGCAGGCCGCTGGCGTACGGCAGAATCTCAAAAACCGCCTCCACCTTGGCCCCTTCAAGGGTCATGCGTCTTGCCATGATGAGCCCGATATCCCCGGACCCCAGAATCACCGCCCGGCGCCCCACCATTATATTCTGTAGGTTGATGAAATTCTGGGCTGCACCGGCCGTATAAATCCCGGACGGGCGTGTGCCGGGCAGGGATATGGCGCCGGCCGTCCGTTCCCGGCAGCCCATGGCCAGAACCACGGCCCCGGCCTGAATGCGGGTGTAGCCCTTCCTTGAACTCACCGTCAGGTTCCGCTCCCGGTCCATGGAAAGCACGATGGTTCCCATGAGGGTTTCAATGTCCAATTCATTAATTTCATCAATGTGCCGCTGGGCGTATTCGGGCCCCGTCAATGCTTCGCCGTAGCGGTGCAGGCCGAAGCCGTCGTGAATGCACTGGTTCAAAATGCCGCCCAGGATTCTGTCCCGCTCGATGAGGAGCACGTCGTCGCATCCCGCCTGCCGGGCGGCCGCCGCAGCGGAGAGGCCAGCGGGCCCGCCGCCGATAATTACCAAGTCGCGTTTCATTTCGTGTATCATTTTTTACCGCACACGTCCCGTAAAGAGGTAAGAATTACTGCTGTAAAGCCGGTAGTCTTCCGGCCGGTAGCCATAATCCTGTTCCAGTATTTGAACGATCCGGGGCATGCAAAAACCGCCCTGACAACGCCCCATCATGGCGCGCGCCCGGTATTTGATCCCCGCAAGGGTCTTGCTCCCCAGGGGGTTTTCGATGGCGTTTAGAATCTCCCGTTTTGTGATGTGCTCGCACCGGCAGACGATTTCGCCATAGTCGGGGTCCTGTGCCACCAGGTCCGCCTTTTCTTCCTCGGGCAGATCATGAAACAATCCCGGAAAGCCGTTCCGTTCAGCGACGAAGTGGTCCTTTTCTTTCAGCGGCAGCGCTTCTCCCACCATATCCCGAACCATCAGTGCAATGGCCGGAGAACAGGTAAGCCCCGGGCTCTCGATCCCCACCAGATTGATGAAACCGGGAATGTCTTTCCGGTTTTCAATGACGAATTCCTTGAAGCCTTTAATTTCCGGGGGGGTCTGCTTGGGCCGAAGGCCTGAAAACCCGCGAATAAAATCGGATGTGCTGATGGCAGGGAGCAGTTCCCGGCCTTCCCTTTTGAGTTGATCGATAACATCCGCCGTGCAGGCGTAATCATCGGCCCGGTCCACGTATTCATTGCTGGGCCCGATGAGGATATTCCCGTCCACCGTATTGGTTAAATGGATGCCCAGGCCCGCTCCGCCCTTTCTGGGCGCAGGATAGACCAGCACCTTGAGGCTGCCGTTCAAGCGTTTGTCCAGAATCAGGTACTCTCCCCGGCAGGGATATATGGTGTACTCGCCCAGTCCCAGCATCCGGCAGACGGCATCACTGTAGAGGCCGGCCGCATTGATGAGCAGTTTGCTTTCAAAGGAACCGCTCTCGTCCGTTTTCACTTTAAAACAGGTTTCGGTCTTTGAAATCCCGGTCACCTTGGCTCCAAGGTGAAAACGGGCCCCGTTTTCATGGGCGTTGTCCGCCAGGGCAATGGTCAATCCATAGGGGCAGATAATCCCGGTGGTGGGGGAGAAGAGGGCGCGAATGCCGCCTACACCGGGCTGGATCTGCTCCATTTTGTCCCTGTCGATAATTTCGAGACCGGGAACGCCATTGATCTCCCCTTGAGTCTTCAAGGCTTCCAGGGTTTCAATATCCACCTGGTCCTGGGCCACGGTGAGCTTGCCGATGTAGTCGATCTTGACCTTCAGATCCCGGCAAAGCCCTTTCATCATCTCGTTTCCCTGAACGTTCAGCCTGGCGCGCAGGGTTCCCGGGGTGTAATGAATGCCCGAGTGAAGGACACCGCTGTTTCGGGAGCTGGTGCCCATCCCCACATCCAACTCCTTCTCTAAAACCCCCACCTTCAGCCGGTAACGGGACAACTCCCTGGCGATGGCGTTGCCCACTACGCCCGCCCCGATAATCAGCACATCATAAGCTGTCATCAGTCTTCAATACCGGCCAGTCGTTTGGAAGCCTGCTTCTTTTTTTCCAAGTTGCTTTCCCTGAAAATGGTCACCCGATGGGCTTCCGGAGAACCGCCGCCGTGAATGTCGCTGATGGTGTCCGCGCTTTCCAAGGCCAGTTTTTCCGCCAAACGAAACATCTTGATTCGCTTTTCCACATCCACACCATCGGCGCCCTTCATGTATTTCTTGAGCAGGGGCCCCACTTCCTCGTTTTCAAAATCCCGGTCGGAAGGAAGATCCGCCACAAATCCGCCGCAGACGTCGATCATGAGACGGGTCGCTTCAGCCATCTCTCTGCCCTCGTGGATCTTGGAAGCGTTGGCCAGGACCGTATCAATGAAATAGGTGCCCGAGGGTTGCGGACTCCCTTCATAGGAAGAGGCCAGGCAGCATCCGTAGAGGGTCTCGGCCCTGTGGATCATGTCGATGACCTTCTGCTTCATATGACCCGGTTTGGTGGTTCCGTTATACTCCATCATGTTCAGGGCCGTACCGATCATGCAGTCGATTTTTCCCGATTTGCAGCCGCCGTGGCTTTGGCGATGGAAGGAGGAGAATTTGACCACCATATCCACGGCAAATTCCACCTCACCGCACATGAAAACGCGGTCCCAAGGCACAAACACATCGTCAAAAATCAGGGTGGGGCAGTATTTGGAATAGTACTGGTTCCCGATATCGCATCCGTCCAACTCCCTGGCATCCAGGCTGGACCGTCCCACCACATGGATCAACCCCTTGGTATCCGCGGGAATGGCAAAGGAAACCGCATAGTCTTCATCCCCTTTTCGCATGGCCCGGGTGGGCAGCACGATAATTTCGTGAGCCGATAAGGATCCCGTCTGATGGGCCTTGGCCCCGCGAACCACGATGCCGTCATCTCTTTTCTCCACCACCCGCAGGTACATGTCCTTGTCATCCTGGTCCTTGGGGCCCTTGGAGCGGTCGCCCTTGACATCGGTGACACCGGCGTTGCATGTTAAGTCGTTTTCCTGAACATACTTCAGAAATTTCTTGAAGTTGTCATGGTAGTGGGTTCCGTATTTCTGGTCGATATCGTAACAGACGATGGAGAGCGTGGAAAGACAATCGAGACCGGTGCACCGCTGGTGGCAGGTACCCACGTAACTTCCTAAGGTCCGGTTGACCTTGACCCGTGCCACCAGATCTTCGGTGGAGGAAGGGGGGAGCGTAAAACGGTTGACCTTTTCGTTGATTAGGGGGCTCTCGGTAACCACCATGTCCCGGTACGCCTCTTTTTCGGTAATCTCATAGGTGGCGCCGGTGGCTTCGATACCGGCGCGGAGCCGCGGGTTATCCACCACATTGGTAATGCGCTCGCCAAACATATAGGCGACCGGTTTCATCTGACGCAGAGATTCAATATACTCATCTTTTGTTTTAATAGCCATTGCCAATACCTCCTTGTTTTCCCAAAATAAAATGGTGTCGGGTCTATCATTCCGGCAATATGCGCAGACGGGGTACCGGCTGGTGTTACCTCGACATTGGTCACCCTTTGGTTTAAAGGGCGGCATTGCCGGAATTTCCTGATACTCGGAATCTACCGAAATCTTAAAGACGAGAAGATCGGTCAGGGTTAGACCTTACCCTGGCCCGGTATGTTTTTTAACGTCTTTTCAGGAGAGATACCTGGTAGTTTTCCGTGGGCGGTTCAGCGGCAAAAAGCGCCCATTTTTTCTCTTTTGAACCAGACATCTCTCTGTATTCGAACCGAAAACTATTAATAAATAAGATTCTTAAGCATTTGTCAAGCTCTTTTTCTGATCCTCCTGGGTGGCTTTCGCCGTGCCCTTCTGCTTGACATTCACCAGTGTCTCAATTATCTAATGAAAGATTTCGCTTCTCTTGTCAGCATCTTTTCATGGTTTCATAAAACCGTTACGGCATTACGATCATCAAAATATGTCAAACTAAAAGGTAACACACAATATGGAATATTCAATGAGCCCGGAAGGGGAGAAATTCTACCTCCCCACTGAAGATGAGAACCGGCGGGAATTTGAGAGGCTCAAGACGCTGGCGCAGGAACAACGGGATCAGGGACGTGAGATCATCGTTGTCATGGGTCTCGGATTTGTGGGAGCCGTCATGGCCGGTGTTGTGGCTGATTCCGTCAACGCTGAAACCGGTAAACCCGATAAATTCGTCATCGGCATGCAGCGGCCCAGCACGCGAAGTTACTGGAAGATTCCGCTGTTTAATCGCGGTATATCCCCCATCAAAGCGGAAGATCCGGAAGTGGCCCCCATGATCGAACGGTGCGTCACGGAGAAAAAGACCCTCACCGCGACCTTTACCTACGATGCGCTTTCCCTTGCGGATGTGCTGGTGGTGGATGTGCAGTGCGATTTCCTGAAACAGGATCTTGGTGATCTCAAAACAGGCTTTGCGGAAATCGGCGCCCTGGAGGAGAGCTTTAAAATCATCGGTAAGAAGATATCCCCCCATTGCCTTGTATTGATTGAAACCACCGTGCCGCCCGGAACCACCGAGTATGTGGCCTATCCGCTTATCAAAAAGGGCTTCAAAGCCCGGGAAATTGAAGCGGACCCGCTTCTGGCCCACAGCTATGAACGGGTCATGCCCGGAAAGGAATATGTTCGCTCGGTGCGGGATTTCTGGCGGGTCTGCAGCGGCATTGACCCCGAAAGCAAGGAAAAAGTCTCCCGCTTTCTATCGCAGGTGATCAATGTAGAGGATTACCCCCTGACGGTTCTGGATCGACCCATTGAAAGCGAAACCTGCAAGATTGTTGAGAACAGCTACCGGGCCACCATTCTCGCGTTTCTAAACGAATGGAGCCTTTTCTCCGAAACCAACGGGGTCGACATCGTCAAGGTCATCGACGCCATTAAAATTCGACCCACCCACAGCAATATCCTGTTCCCGGGACCCGGCATCGGAGGGTACTGTCTTCCCAAGGACGGGGGGTTGGGGATGTGGGCCTACAAGCATCTCATGGGGTTTGAAAACGACATTTTCAAAATTACCCCGGAAGCCATCAACATTAACGATACGCGAGCCTTGCATGCTGCCCAGCTGGTTCGCGATGCGCTCCGGAATATGGGCCGCATCGTAGCGGCCTCCCAGATTACCCTTTTGGGCGCCTCCTACCGTGAAGACGTGGGGGATACCCGTTACAGCGGCAGTGAGATCATTGCGCGCAAGCTCACCGAAATGGGGGCTGAGATCAAAGCGCACGACCCTTACGTGCAGCACTGGTGGGAGCTGGAAAAACAGGACTCCTACCCGGCCGTGGGTGCCAGTTGGTCCAGATTTTTCCGCAACCAGGACCATTTTTCCGACTTCAAAATGACGAAAGACCTGGGCCCTGCCCTGAAAGGTGCCGATGCGGTGGTTCTGGCCGTTCGCCATCGGCCTTATCTGGCGCTTTCGCCCGATGAGGTGGTTGATATGGCCGGTGGGCCGCTGGCGGTTGTGGATTGCTTCGGTATCCTTGATGATGAGAAAATCAGACGGTATTTCGAACTGGGCTGTGAAGTGAAAGGGATGGGTCGCGGACACATCAAGCGGATCAAAGACAGTGTTCTTAAACGCTAAAGACCAATGAGGAGGATCACTATGAAAAGACTGGGTTTTTTCTTATTTTTCTGGGTCGTTATGACATGTCCTTCATGGGCGGAATCCATCAAAATTCCCATTGCCGCGCCGTTTACGGGGCAACTTGCTTCTTTCGGCGAAGGCATGAAAAACGCGGCGTTGCTCAGAGCCGAGGAAATCAACGCAGCCGGCGGTATCAATGGTCAAAAGGTTGAAGTGATTTTGGAAGACGAGTTGTGCGATCCCAAGGAGGCGGCCACTGTGGCCACCAAACTGGCCGCGGATCCGGCAGTATCCATTGTTGTCGGGCATCTTTGCAGTTCGGCGTCTCTGGCGTCCCTTCCCATTTACAAGGAAGCGGGGCTTCCCGCCATATCACCTGCTTCAACCAACATCAACCTGTGCAAAAGCAGCCCTTTTTATTTCAGGAACGTTTACAAGGATGATTTTCAGGGCCTGTTTCTGGCCAAATATGCCAAGAAGATCAAAGGCTACAAGAAAGTGGCCATCTTCTATGAAATGAACGACTACTCCATGGGGTTGATGAACGCCTTTATGAAAGAGGCCAAGAAAAACGGCATCCGAATACTGGGAAAAGAAGCCTATACTGCTGAAACAACGGACTTTAAACCCCAACTCACCAAAATCAAGATGATGAAGCCGGATGCCATCTTTATTCCCGGATATGCCCCTCAGGGAACCCTGATCATCAGTCAGGCCAAAAGCCTGGGAATGAACAATGTGGATTTTCTGGGCGCCGACGGTTTGGACGATAATCTGATGCTCGAAAATCCGGATGCGGAAGGTCTTTTTGTCACCACCCCTTTTATTCCCGATAAAGCCGGGCCCAATGCGGCCGCATTCATCGAGGCCTACCGGAAAAAATTCGGTATCGATCCCAACTGGTTTGCGGCCAACACCTATGATGCCATGGGCATTGCTTTAGCCGCCATCGCCAAGGTGGGTCCGGACCGGGAAAAAATTCGAGAATACCTGGCTTCCATTGACACCAAAGAAAAAGCCTATGACGGCGTGGCGGGCAAAACCTATTTCGACAAAAACGGGGATTGCCTCAAAGAGGCCTTTGTCAAAGAAATTAAGAACGGCAAATGGGTGGGTGCGGAGAAGCAACTCCAATAAGGCGTCTTGAGTGGAAAGCCTTTTAGACCAGTCGAGCCTCTTTCTTCAGCAACTGGTGAACGGCATTACCCTGGGCGGCGTCTACGCCCTCATCGCCGTTGGATACACCATGGTTTACGGGGTCATTCAGCTGATTAATTTTGCCCATGGCGAGGTTTACATGCTGGGTGCCTTTCTTGCCTACACCCTGGTGGCGGTTGTGGGAATGCCTTTTTTACCCGCTTTCCTGCTGACCCTGATCATTTGTGCCGTCCTGGGGGTTGTGCTCGATTACGTCGCCTACCGCCCGTTGCGTAAGGCGCCGCGACTGGCCGCACTCATTACCGCCATCGGCATGTCCATCTTTCTGCAGAACATGGCCCTCCTCATCTGGGGCAGTCAGATCAAATCCTACCCCAGAAAGGTTCTGCCGCTGTTTTTTTCCGAAACGGCTTTAAATTTCGGCGATGTTACATTATCCTGGCTCCAACTCTTTATTCTCTCCGTTACCCTTCTGTTCATGATCATTCTTCATCTGACCATTCACAAAACCAGGATCGGCATGGCCATGCGTGCCATTTCGCAGGACAAAACCGCCTCCGCCCTCATGGGAATCGGCGTCAACCGCGTCATTTCCTTCACCTTTGCCATCGGCTCCGCCATGGGCGGCATGGCGGGCGTTCTGGTGGGACTGTATTACAACGCCATTTTTCCCACCATGGGTTACGTGGCCGGCATCAAGGCCTTTGCGGCGGCGGTGCTGGGCGGTATCGGCAGCGTTCCCGGTGCCATGCTGGGAGGAGGGGTTCTGGGAATTGCGGAGGTCATGGGCGCAGGGTACATTTCCTCTGAATACAGAGACGGTATCTCCTATGCCGTCATGATTGCCGTGATCCTTTTCAAGCCTTCCGGACTTATCGGGAAACTGAAGCGGGAGAAGGTGTGATGTCATTCAAGAACCCCCGCACTTTTTTCCCGGCAATACTCATTGCGGCCGTCATTCTGCCATGGATTCCCCTGGGCATTTCCACCGATTATTTGTTAAGGGTCCTCACCACGGCGGTTCTGTATATGATTCTGGCGCTGGGCCTGAACATCGTTCCGGGATTCACCGGCCTGCTGGATCTGGGATACGTGGGCTTTTACGGCATCGGCGCCTATACGTCAGGGCTTCTGGCCATCCATTACGATCTCAGCCTCTGGATAATTCTACCCCTGGCGGCGGCAAACGGTGCGCTCTGGGGCATTCTGCTGGGCGCCCCCACCCTGCGCCTGACCGGCGATTATTTTGCCATTGTAACCTTCGGATTTTCCGAACTGGTGGTGCTGCTCATACGCAATGAACTCTGGCTCACCCGCGGCCCCATGGGACTGCCGGGTATCTCGCCGCCTGCCATTTTCGGTTATCCTTTGACCCGGGGCTGGCAGTTTTATTATCTGGCGATTTTTCTCATGCTGGTGGTGCTGGTGGTCGTGGTTCGCCTGGAAAACTCCCGACTGGGAAGGGCGTGGTTCGCCATTCGGGAGGACGAAATTGCGGCCCAGTGCTGCGGTATCAATCTGATCCGCTACAAGGTGACGGCCTTTGCGGCCAGCGCCGCCATCGGTGCCATGGGCGGCGCCTTTTATGCCAAATGGTTCCGGTTTATTCATCCGGACATGTTTAAATTCTGGGAATCCATTCTCATATTGTGTCTCATTGTATTTGGCGGCATGGGCAGTATCGGCGGCACCATGCTGGGAGCGCTCATCCTGATTCCGCTGACTGAAATTCTGCGCAGCGCTCTGCCCCAGAGCATGTTCAATGCCCGCTATCTGATTTACGGGCTGCTGCTGGTCATCATGATGCGGTTGCGGCCCGCGGGACTCATCCCCTTCCAACTTTCCAGAAGTCGCAAGGCGGAACAGGCGAAAGCGCGGCTCACGGGCAGCCTGGAGTAGATACCCATGGCATCCCTCTTAACGGTCAAAAACCTCTCAAAGTCTTTCGGCGGGCTCCTGGCGTTAAAAGAGATCTCTCTCACGGTGGCGCCCAAACAGATTGTGGGTATTATCGGCCCGAACGGTGCCGGAAAAACCACCTTTTTCAACTGTCTGTCCTGCCTGTATCATCCTTCCCACGGAGAAATAGACTTTGACGGCGTTTCCCTGGCAACCCCCATCTTAAAGGGGATCAAAAGCCGGGTTCGCATTTTGGCGCTGATTTTTTTGATACTGGGGGTCATCCGGCTACCCCTTTTCTGGTCCTTTTTCCTGCCCGAAGCGTTCTTCAAGGTGGAGCTTTTCTTGCTGGGGGTTTTGGTCTTGGCCGTCCGCCTTTTCCTGTTTCGGGGGCTTATGCGCCATGAAATCTGGGCCTGGGGCCTCATGTTTATTTTTCTGTTATCGGACCTCTTTTTTGCCTTTTTGTTCCTGACCCACAGGGATCCACAAATTTATCTGATATTGACCCATGTACCCCTTTATTATGCGGCCGTGCCCTGGGGCATTGCCGCAGGCCTTTTCAGCCTTTATTTTATGGGGGTTCTGTGCACCGGAAAGGTCCGAAGGCTTTATGGATTTCGAATCAGCCCGGATGCCGTTTGCCAAATGGGAATGGCCAGGACATTTCAAAACATACGGCTTTTTTTTAATTTGAGTGTTTTGGATAACGTCAAAATCGGTCGCCACAGCCGTATGCTTTCGGGACTTTGGAAGACACTTTTTAAGACCCGTTTTCAGAAAAATGAAGAGGCATCCGCCGAAAAGGAAGGCTTGCGCTTCCTTCGCTTTGTGGGCCTTGAGGACAAAGCCTTTGATCTGGCCGACACTCTGGCTTACGGAGAACAACGCCGCCTTGAAATTGCAAGAGCCCTGGCCTCGGAGCCCAAAGTTCTCCTGCTGGACGAACCGGCCGCCGGCATGAACGCCAGGGAATCGGAAAGGCTGATGCAACTGGTTCGAAAAATTCAGGAGGACGGTATCGCGGTTTTGATTATCGAACATGATATGAAAGTCATGATGAATCTGGCGGATTACATTTATGTCTTTGATTATGGTAGACTGATTGCCCAAGGGACGCCCGATGCGGTTCGAAAGAACCGGAAAGTCATTGACGCCTACCTCGGAGGGGGCAAAGGCGTATGTTGAGGCTTGAAAATGTCCATAGTTACTATCGAAAAATTCATGCACTCAAGGGTATCTCCCTTCATGTAAAGGAAAAAAGCATCTGTTGCCTGATCGGAGCCAACGGTGCGGGAAAATCCACCACTTTAATGGCCATCAGCGGCATTCAGGGTATCAGGGAGGGAAGGATCACCCTTCAGGGGGATTTCATAGACAAAATGCCGCCGGAGGAGATCGTTCGTCGCGGGGTCGTGCAGGTACCTGAAGGGCGCCGCATTTTCCCGGACCTAACGGTCAAGGAGAATCTGGTGCTGGGAGCCTATCTCCACCGGGACAAGAAGAAAATCAACGATCTCATGGAAAGAAGCTTTGTCCTTTTTCCCATCCTGAAAGAGCGATGGGGACAGAGCGGCGGCACCCTTTCCGGCGGTGAACAGCAGATGCTGGCCATCGGCCGGGCACTCATGGCGTTTCCCAGGCTCCTCCTGTTGGATGAGCCCTCATTGGGCCTTGCACCGCTCATTGTGGAACAGATCATGGGCATCATCGGCCAGATCCGGGAAGAAGGGTTGACGGTGCTTCTGGTGGAGCAAAATGCAAACGCGGCCCTGGAACTGGGAGACTACGGCTACGTCATTGAAACGGGCCGGGTGGTCCTCGAGGACCAAAGCTGCGACCTGCTCAACAACCCGAAAGTCAAAGAAGCTTATCTCGGTTAAACCAAACAAGAATAGCAAGGAGAATTAATATAATGACGGAAGAAAGCAAGCATAAGGAACCGCTGCCCGGTCGAATGGAAGTACTGAGAGACCTCCCGGCGGACATCATGAGAAGTCTCAGCAAGGAGGAAGTTCAGGCATTTCTATTTGAAGAAGTCTGGCCCGTATCCCTGAGCGAAAAGCTGGAACAATACCTGGTCTGATGAACATTGGGGGGCGGCCTAAACGCTCAACAATGACTTCTTCGCCTCCATAACGGACCAAAAGACAAGATTGTGTAAGTCATTTTGGCGAGGCCCTTACATCTTATTCCGAGGCATGAAGACTCTTTTCTCTTTCGATTCTTTCACGAAGCCACATTGCCATGAGTTGCGTGTGAGGAATGCCTTTTTTGCGAGCGAGTCGTTTTATCATCGAAATATCAAAGGGGTCCATGCGGAGAGAGACCGGTTGACGGGCAGGGCGAGGAACCTTAAACGGTTCTGCATCATTGAGCAATTCCTGAATCTGCTCAGGACGCTCTTCCGAAATGGTAGTGTCCCACTCGATGGCCTCTTTCTTGAGGCTGTTTCTTGTCTTTTTTGGAAGTCTGCTCATTTTTTTACCCGCTTAAAATAAGCTTTTTGGGTGGTGTTTGACATAGGAAAAGCCTATGGCCGAAAATAACGGTTGGCCTTGATTTTGCTTAACAACCAAACAATTCTCCCAGTTTTCGAGGGAACGCCGGTTCCCGTATCATCTTTTTCAAAATCTGTGGGAGCCTGCCTGTTTCCTTCCTTTTTTTGTCTAATTCCTGCAAAACCAATTTGCTGTCAACCCGCGCAAAACGTTGTTCCAGCGTATTGCAACCATCAAGTATAATGTCGAGATACTCCTTGTTCTCAAGGTTTTTGACGAGGGGAGTGTCCGAGAGGATTGTTTTCAATGTCTTGTTCAAAGAAACTGAAGTTTCACCGTTTTCGAACCTTTTCCAATTTTTCCAGCCAGTTCCGTGCATTTTTTTATTATGCGCAGAGAATTTTGGCACGGAAAATGAAATTTTTCCTGACTATCTCAATAAGCCCATCGGAACCTCTCCTGAGAAGGTGGAGTTGCATTACTACTGTGTTATGCTTGCCAGAATGACCATTGACTATTTCAGATCCATCCTGTGTTGCCGTGAATGGCAAAGCCCCGAAGACTGGAAGTGTGTTTTGTCCACGATACGAACGAGTATGTTCAGCAATCAGAACTGCGAATTGAGCAGGGATGATTCCGGCGATTTGCTCTTGACGTTTTTGGATGGTGATCGTTATGGTGTCAAAAAACAACTGGCAAAAAGAATGGAGCAAAGAAAAAATGCCGGATTAAACCGGGTATCCTGGTGGGGTGGAATCGGCGTTCAAATCGAAGTCAAAAACCAATATCAACTCTGAAAGTGGTGTTGAAATTGTCACGTTTCGGTGGTGTTGAAATTACACTGGAAAAGTCTGAAATTAAAAACAAATATTTTTAGGAGAAAAAAAATGAAGAGGAAACAACTAGTGGTAGTCTTCACCCAGATAGTGGCCTTTCTGCTCCTGATCGCCTGTCCGGCGTTGGCGGCGGAAACCACTGACAAGAAACCCAACATCCTTTTGATTGTGTCCGACGATACGGGCTATGGTGATCTCGGTGCCTATGGCGGTGGCGAGGGACGCGGTATGCCCACTCCCAGTTTCGACCGCATGGCAGCGGACGGAATGACCTTCTTCTCATTTTACGCGCAGCCGAGCTGCACACCGGGTCGTGCGGCCATGCAGACCGGGCGGATACCCAACCGCAGCGGTATGACCACCGTGGCGTTCCAGGGCCAGGGCGGCGGTCTTCCGGCCGCTGAGTGGACGCTGGCATCGGTTCTCAAGGAAGCCGGCTACAAAACCTATTTCACCGGCAAATGGCATTTGGGAGAGGCTGACTATGCGCTGCCCAACGCGCAGGGCTATGACGTCATGGAGCACTGTTTCCTGTACCACCTGAACGCCTACACCTATGGCGATCCAAAGTGGTTCCCGGACATGGATCCGAAACTGCGGGAAATGTTCGACAAGGTAACCAAAGGATCGTTATCGGGAAACGCCGGAGAGAAGCCCAAACAGGACTGGAAGGTTAACGGCGAGTACGTGGACACGCCGGAAAAAGGGGTCGTGGGAATCCCGTTTCTGGACAAGTATGTGGAAGAGTCGGGTCTGAAATTCCTGGAGGACGCAGCCAAGAATCCCGATCAACCGTTTTTCATCAACATCAACTTCATGAAAGTGCATCAGCCGAACCTTCCGGCGCCCGAATTCGAGCACAAGTCCATCTCCAAGACAAAGTATGCCGACTCCATTGTGGAGCTGGACACGCGTGTCGGCCATATCATGGACAAACTGCGCGAACTCGGCCTCGACAAAAACACCCTGGTGTTCTGGACAACGGACAACGGTGCATGGCAGGATGTCTATCCGGACGCCGGTTATACCCCGTTCCGCGGCACCAAGGGCACGGTCCGCGAGGGGGGTAACCGCGTGCCGGCTATCGCCGTGTGGCCGGGACAAATCAAGGCAGGTGAGCGTAACCATGACATTTTAGGCGGTCTCGACTTTATGGCCACCTTTGCAAGCGTGGCGGGATTGAAACTGCCGGAAAAGGATCGCGAAGGTCAGCCCATCATTTTCGACAGCTACGATATGTCGCCCGTGTTGTTGGGCCAAGGCAAGAGTGCCCGTACTTCGTGGTTTTACTTCACCGAGAATGAACTGACCCCCGGTGCGGCCCGTGTCGGCCACTACAAGGCGGTCTTCAATCTGCGGGGCGATGACGGAGAACAGACCGGCGCTCTGGCGGTTGATTCCAATCTCGGGTGGAAGGGGCCTGACAAGTACGTGGCCACAGTGCCGCAGGTCTTCGATCTGTTGCAGGACCCGCAGGAGCGCTACGATATCTTCATGAACAATTTCACGGAACACACCTGGACGCTGGTCACTTTCAACGAGTCAATCCAGAAGTTGATGAAGACGTACATCGAGTATCCACCACGGAAAATGCAGAGCGAGGTCTACACCGGCCCGATCACCCTGAGCCGGTATCAGCACTTCATGAACATCCGTGAGGATTTGAAGAAAGACGGCTTTTCCTTGCCCATGCCGTCCGGCAATTGACAACCACAAGTCTGTCCACCCATCGTCGGGGCCGCGGCCACCAAGGGGCGGCCCTTAACGCTGTGATAAGGAGAAATGTCCCATGAAAATAACGGCAAAAAAACCTCTCATTGGATCATGGACACTCTTGTTGCTTCTATTCGCAACGGTCGCCGTTGCCCAAGCCTCCGACCCCCTTCCCTCCTGGAACGCCGGCAATACCAAACAGGCCATACTTGCCTTTGTGGAAAAGGTGACGACACTGGGTTCCCCCGACTTCGTGCCGCCTGCTGAGCGCATCGCCACCTTTGACAACGACGGCACGCTCTGGCCTTCGCACCCCATGTATACCCAACTCGCTTTTGCTCTGGATCGGGTCAAAGCCCTGTCGCCTGAGCATCCGGAGTGGAAGACGAAGCAACCCTTCAAAGCGGTGCTCGACAACGACCTTGAGGCGCTGGCGGCCGCGGGCGAGAAAGGGATGGCCGAGTTGGTCATGGTTTCGCATACCGGTATGAGCACGGCCGAGTTCGAGGCAATCGTGACCGATTGGCTGGAGAAAGCGCGTCACCCGCGGTTCAAGCGCCGTTATACCGACCTGGCCTATCAGCCGATGCTTGAGCTCCTATCGTTCTTACGGGCCAACGGTTTCAAAACCTACATCGTCTCCGGCGGCGGCGTGGAGTTCATGCGGCCGTGGACGGAGAAGGTTTACGGGGTCCCCCCGGAGCAGGTGGTGGGTTCGACTATCAAGAGTAAATATGAGATTCGGGACGGAAAGCCCGTGCTGATGCGTCTGCCGCAAATCGATTTCATCGACGACAAGACCGGCAAGCCCGTGGGTATCAACACGTTTATCGGCAGGCGCCCTTTCGCGGCATTCGGCAATTCCGCCGGAGACCGCGAGATGCTGGAATGGACCCGCGCGGGCAGCGGTGCGCGGCTGATGATGCTGGTGTTCCACGACGACGCCAAGCGTGAATACGCCTACGGCCCGGCCAATGGGCTGCCGGACACAAAGTTCGGCGCCTTCCCGCAGTCCCTGATGGACGAGGCAAAGAAGAAAGGCTGGGTTGTCATCAGCATGAAGAAAGACTGGAAAGTCGTCTTCTCACCTGCAAAACGGTGAAAGAAGAAAATGCTGAAAGACGAATGTTGTCTTTTGGTTGCCGCACATTGCACAATGGCCATGTTTCCAAACGAGTACCGTGAATGGAACGCGTCTCATGGGGAACTCAATGAATGGGGGCCACCGCGAAAGCAAGACAGGTCCAGACGGCGTGGGAAATCACCACCGGCCAAAGGCTTTTCAAACGCCAGTACAGAAATCCCCAAAAAAGGCCGGCAACACCTGCCGCACCCACCAACATGAAATTAAGGGATAAAATATGGACGGCCGCATAAAGAACGGCAGCCATGATCCATCCGCCGAATCCCCCCAGACGGCGGCTCAGGCGGCGTTGCAGAAATCCCCGCCAGAAAATCTCCTCCGCCGGGCTGGTTACAAAAAACAAAACCAGGCCGATGACCCAGCCGGGTGTATCGTCGCCTTTGGCATAAATGGCATGCACCTGGTTTTCGGCAAAGGGGAAAAGGAGTCTTGAAATGGCGTTTCCCGCCATGAAAAGGCCATAAAGAAAAAGAGCGGATAAAACGCCCCAGAAAATTGCCCGGCGGTTCAAATTCCTGAAAGGGAGCGGCCAGCCATCGAAGAGTACCGCCAGAAAAGCCAGACACAGAGAGGATAGCGTAATTTTGACCCAGAAATTGCCGATTGGCACAAAAAAGGCGAAAAACCAGAGGACCGTGGCAACCGCCATGCACATTACCAGCAGGCGCGGATCCGTGTCTTTTTCGCTTAGCTGAAACATCTTTCAAGAAGAATGGAAATCAACAGAAGAACCCCGAAGACCGTATCCAGCTTGGCGGTGCGGGCATCCGCGTCTGGGGGGCAATCTCCGGATACGATTCGGAAAACGGGCCTCACAATAGGTAGCGCCAGCAGCACCAGTAGTGACCACGGTGTTAGCGGGCCCAGCAGACTCATGATGACCACACCGAAAAAAGCCAGAAAAATGAGACCGCCGTAAACCAGCCGTCCCCTATGGCCTCCCAACAGAACGGGCAAGGTTTTGATGCCCTGCTTTTCGTCAAATGCCGTATCCCGAATGTTGTTGGCCAGGAGCACCAGTCCTACCAGGATTCCGAAAGGGAGGGATATCAGCACGATGGCGAAATCAAAGGTCTGCGTTTGAACATAGTGGGCGCCCAGCATGACGAGAGGCCCCCACATCAAGAAAGCGGCCGGTTCTCCCAAGGCGTGGTATTTAAGGTTGAAAGGGGGTGCGGTATAGAAAACAGCTGTTAAAACGCCGGCCATCCCGATCAACAGGATCGGCCAGCCGCGGGTGGCGGTCAAATAGAATCCAATGACGACACCTGTTGCGTATAGCAGCAGTGAAAACGTCAACACCTGCCTCAAATTGAGGGCATTTTCCACCAGCGGGTGGGGTCGGTATTTGACAGTCGGAGCGGATGGCGTGTCCACTTCGTTTTTCACGTCGTAATAATCGTTCAGCAGGTTTGTGGCGCCATGAAGCGCCACCATGCCCAGAAGGGCAAGGAGGTACCCACCGAAGCGAAATCCACCCGTCAAGCCCCACACGGAGCCGATGGTAACGGAAATGGCCGACATTGAAAACGACCATGGCCTTGGCGCAAGAAACCAGGTTTTGATATCCGACATGTGTTTTCTCTCAGCCCGGTTTTCGTTTTAACAAAAGCGGTTCGAAACCGGTTTACTGAAGGTTATTTCTAATGGCCCAATCCGCCACTTCGACGGGGCTGTCCAACACTGTCACACCGGCCGCCTGAAGGGCTTCACACTTTCCCTCGAAGGTCCCCGCCGACCCCCGCACAATGGCGCCCGCATGCCCCATACGCTTTCCCGGGGGAGAAAAGCGGCCTGCAATGTAGGCGGCAACCGGTTTTTTCATGCGTGTGGAGATAAATTCGGCGGCCTGCTCTTCCTGCTCTCCCCCCACTTCTCCAACGATAATCACCCCTTTTGTCTCGTCGTCTTTTTCAAATTCTCTGAGGATATCGGAAAGGTTGGTCAGTACAACCGGATCAGCGCCCATGCCCACCACCGTGCTCTGTCCCACATTTTTTTCGGACAGAATGCCCGCGAATTCATAGGACAGGGTGCCGCTCCGGGAAATGATACCGGCGCGGCCGGGTGCGAAGAGCGATGCGGGCATGATCCCCATCTTCCCTTTTCCGGGGACCAGGATACCCGGTGTGGTGGGTCCCAACGCAACAAGATCTTTACCCTCCAAATAAGCCCGCATTTTCATTACATCGTGTACCGGTACGTGTTCCGGTACAATCACAATCAGCTCAATCCCGGCATCCACCGTCTCATAGAAGGCATCCAGGACAAAAGGGGCCGGAACAAAAAACACGGAGGCATTGGCTCCGGTTTCTTTTGCGGCCTCCGCCACGCTGTCGAAGACCGGCAGACCTTGGACGGTCTTGCCGCCTTTTCCCGGTGTTACGCCGCCCACCACGGAAGTACCGTATTCCAGCATCCATTTGGTCTGGACACTCCCTATTTTTCCCGTAATTCCCTGAACAATCACCCGGGTATGGTCGTCTAAAAATATACTCATTATCAATCCTCTTTTTGGGTCTATCGGTTTAGATTTGAGAACGTCGGAACAGCAAATCCAATCGTCGGGTGCCGTCTTTATGGGGTGAGCACTTCCACCAGTTTCTCAACAGCTGCCTCAGTGGCCGCATCGGTCACCACGTGGACGCCCCCTGACCGAAGGATCTCCCATGTTTCTTCCTGGTGGTTCCCTAAGGCTTTGGCCACGATGGGAATCTGCAGATTGTTTTCCTTGATGAATCGAACCACCCCTTTGGCGCCCTCGTGAATGGGATTGATCCCCCCGTATATGTTGATAAAAACAGCTTTGATGCGCTTTTTGGTGGTGACCAGATCCATACATTTATACAAGAGATCCGCCGTGATGCCCCCGCCGGTCTCGAGGAAGTTGGCCGGTTTAAGGGTCTTTCCGATGATGTCCATGCTGGCCATACCCAAGCCCGCCCCCGAGCTGATCAAAGCGATATCCCCGTCCAGGTCCACGTAGGTCACACCGATTTCCTTTCCTTTGCGCTCGAGGGAATTTTCAATACGTTCCCAGTAATCGGGAAGGGGGTGCTGGATCCGCGAAAGCGCCGAATTGTCAATTTCCAAAACTGAATCGACAGCTATCACTCCCCCGTTGGCCAGCACGGCCAAGGGGTTGATTTCCACCTGAAGGGCTTCAAGACTGGTGAAAATTTTGTACAGCTTCACCGTCACATCGGCGCATGAAATCAAGGCGCGCTGGGTGAGCCCCAGTTTCCCGAAAAGGTTTCTCGCATGATAGGGGTAAAGACCGAATTTGGGATCCACATGAAAGGAGGCGATTTTATCCGGGGATTGATCCGCTACCGCTTCGATATTGACACCCCCTTCGGTGCTGGCCACAACCACGGGTCTACCTGAATACCCGTCAATGGTAATCCCGATGTACAGTTCCTGTTCAATGTCCGCCTTTTCGCTTACCATAATCTTACGAACTTTAAGGCCTTTAATCTCCTTTCCGAAGAGTTCACCGGCCATTTCTTCCAGGGCTTCCGGCGTATTAGCCGTTTTGACGCCACCGGCAAGCCCCCGCCCGCCCACCAACACCTGGGCTTTCAAAATCACCGGGTAACCGATTTCCCCTGCAATTTTTGCGGCATCCTCTATGGATTCCGCAACACCCCGTCTCGGTACGGGGATCTTCATACTTTCAAAAATATCCGCTCCTTCATACTCATGAAGTCTCATAGCAGTTTAAATTCCTTTCCCTGATTCTAAAGTTCACATTCACTGATACTAAAATGATTTGATCAATGGGTTTTCGAGGAAAATACACCGGGTAGGAGGACAAAAATTCCCGTATTATCCAATATCTAATCTTTTATAATAGGAAAAATGATAAGCTATGTCAACAGGTAAACAAGTGGCGTTAAATTGAACTGATGGACGGGCGACTATTGGAGCGTATTGGATACTTACACACGCCACATGCGTTTGATGGTACCGTTCGTATACCAGTTTTTGCCGCTTTTCGGACTTCAAAAAGATATTTTGAGGCGGCATGGACCGAAATCTTCAGCCGGGCCTTTCCATTTTCCGTCGTCAAATATGGCTGATAATGTATAAGGTGTGGGATTGAGAGACGTCCCCCACGAACAATTGCCCGGCAGGAATGCCGCCAGATCCCTGGTACGATAACGAACCAGCGCCATGCCGCGCCGTGTCAGCAAAGATGATGGAAGGGGATATTGGGAGTGTTTTCAGATGTCAAGGGAAAAAGAAAAAGTCTAGCTTTCAACAACTTGTGTTAACTTTTTTACATTCCATGAATCAGAGTTCATTCTATATTGGTTATTCGATCCTTACAATTTTGACGCGGCTGCCCACCCAGACCACAGGCAGGTAGACCCTTCCGCTGTTGCCGCTCAGTTTAACAATTCTTTCAACCATCTCCTCTCCATGGACGAAGAGTTTCACTTTGTTTTTGTCATCGGCAACGTGAAATCTTTCAGCACTTTTTATGCCCTTCTTAGTTTCCTTTTGAGTCATTTAATGCTTTTTTGAGAAAGCGGCTTTCGTAGGTGGCATCCTTTGCTATCCGCTTTATATCTTCTCCCATCAGATAAAATCGTTTGAAATCAAATCGACGGAACCTGGACTCCACCATATCCCGGTCCGCTGGACTTGCTTTTCGCAACCATTTGACGATGGAGGACTGGTTTTCCAAACGCTGGCAGGCCAGGTAGCCGGTCAGGTCCGCCACTCGTTTCAGCCGGCTTTCAATTGAGTCCATATGTGACGCATGAAAGGTTTCCGAGTCTTTCATGCGCCCCAGTAGATGCGGTAAAAGTGCTTGTTGCCGGGTTTCCACAATGGTTTGCTTTTTTAACCAATCGATCACACCTTCCCGCGAAACAGCCATGTGGCTGAATTGTTCCGTAAGCGGTGTATGCCGCTTTTTGACAATTGGGTGATGACGTCCACGCACATGGATCAGGATCAGCCGCGGGTTCATGAGCAGATCCCCTACCAGGGCAAATTCACAGTTCTCCGCATAGTTGCCTGCACAGATGATGGCAAGCTCGTTAATACGGGCCAGAGAAAGCCAGTAGAGGTTGCTTTGAACAAAGGCGGTTTCATCCAGAAGGTTCAGCAAATGGAGCAATACTTTTTCATTCAGCTTGTGTACGGCCGCCTTTTCTTCCATCATCCCATTGAAATTGAGGATCATCTCAGGATGTTCAACCAGCGTGTCCGGCGCAACGTTTTGATACATCATATGTCTATCCGTTCCTTAAAGGTGTTTTTCCAGTTTTACCGCACAGACCTTGTAATCCGGAGTTTTGCTTACGGGATCGAGATAAGTGCCCAGAAGCCAGTTGGGATTGGCTTCCTCAAAATGAAAATCCATGAAAATTGATCCTTCCGGGACGATGTCTCCGACGGAAACCGGCGTCACGACCTTTCCCCTTCGCGACGTAACCTCGACGGAACCGCCGTCCGCCACGCCCAGACGTTCTGCATCGGAAAAATGCATTTGCGCCATTGGACCCGGAAACTCACGATGGAGGGACTGGCATCGCCCCGTCATCGTACGTGTGTGATAGTGTGCGTACCGTCTGCCAGTTGTGAGGATGAAAGGGTATTCCTCGTCGGGCATCTCTTCCGAAGGCCGATAACGTATGGCATGGAACAGACCTTTTCCCCTGGCAAATTGATCCTTATGGAGGTACTGCGTTCCGGGATGGTCCTGGGAGGGACAAGGCCACTGAATGTCCATTTCATCAATGCGGTCATAGGTAATACCTGAGAAACTGGGAGTAAGGGACGTCATCTCATCGAATACCTCCCTTGCCGAACCATAGTCCATATTTTTTAGACCCAGCCTGCGGCCGAGCTCGGAAAGAATCACCCAATTGGGCCTGGCCCCTTCGGGCGGTTCCACTGCTTTGCGGATTCGCTGCACCTTACGTTCCGTATTGGTATAGGTCCCTTCCACTTCCGACCAGGCGGCACCCGGCAGCACCACGTGGGCCAGCTCAGCGGTCTTCGTGAGAAAGATATCCTGAACCACCAGAAACTCGGCTGAAGTGAGGGCCTTGCGCACATGATGAATGTTGGGATCGCTTTCCACCGAATTTTCTCCAAAAATGTACATGCCTTTGACCGAACCGTCTATGAGTCCATCCATCATATCCGGGATCGTTATCCCCACCTCTCCCGAGAGTGGAACGCCCCATGCCTTCTGGAACTTCTCCCGGGTTACGATATCCGTTACCACCTGATATCCCGGGTAGACGTTGGGCAACGCCCCCATGTCGCAGGCGCCCTGTACATTGTTTTGCCCTCTCAAAGGGTTGACGCCGCTGGACGGCTTTCCGATGTGCCCGGTCAGCATGGCCAGATTGGCCAGGGATTTCACATTGTCCACCCCGTGGGAATGTTCGGTAATGCCAAGGGTGTACAGTATGGTTGAAATCGATGACGTTGCATAAATACGGGCCACCTCCCGCATCACATCAACCGGTACGCAGCAGATTTCCGATGCCTTTTCAATGGGAAATTCCTGAACGGCCTTTTCAAAATCTTCGAAACCCTCGGTCCGTTCCTCAATAAACTGCTGATTGTGCCAACCGTTTCGGAGAATTTCATTCATCATCGCGTTCAAAAAGACCACATCCGTGCCGTAATGTATCCTCACATGGATGTCGGCCTGCTGAGCAACCTGGGTCTTCCTGGGGTCGATGGCGATCAGTTTCGCCCCCTTTGTTTTGGCCCGGAACACACGGTGAGCAATGAGGGGGTGTGCTTCCGAGGTGTTGGAACCGATCACAAAGACGCAATCCGCATCCTCGATTTCCGGAATTGAATTGGTCATGGCACCACTACCGAAGGCTGCGGCAAGACCTGCCACCGTGGGAGCATGTCAGAGCCTGGCGCAATGATCCACGTTATTGGTTTCGAATCCGGCCCTGCAAAGCTTCTGCAGCAGGTAATTTTCTTCATTGCTGCATCGGGCCGAACTCAGAAAGGCGAGACTTTCCGAACCATGTTTTTCGCGAATGGTCGACAGATTGGAAACAATTTCGCCAAACGCCTCTTCCCAGGAGCATTCCCTTAATTTGCCGTTTTTTCGGATCAAAGGCGCGGTGAGCCGATCGGGGCTTTGTACAAATTGGTGGGCGTTCCAACCCTTAATACAGAGTTTGCCTTCGTTCATTTGTGCACCTCTATCCGGAATGGTGCGCACAAGTTTTCCTTCCATCACTTCCAAAAACATCTGGCATCCACATCCGCAAAAGGGGCATGTGGTCTTCACGAATTCGTAGTCCATAAAAATCCTTTCCCGCTAGAAGCAAGGGCCGAAAATAACCCTTTAAATGAAAGCTGAATTGTTATATCAATGTTGACATATAAAATGACGTTCGACACCCACTCCTTGGGAGCACAAACAGCCCAAGCGCGCATGAATATGTTTTTGCGGTGATTTAAACCGTCATCGAAATTGTGAGAAATTCAGAATTTTGGAGAGGATTTAGCATGTGCGCGCTCATATGTCAAGATAGACACAATAGATTCATCTTTTTTTTGATTGGAAAAGAAGTTAGTATGTTAAGCTTAACTGAAGTTTCACAGAAAATGCCCCCGGCTTGATCAGCCGACCATGCGCAGCAACGCCTCCAGGAAAGATTTTCGGGGCAGTTTGTTGTCTTGGTTGCAAACGGCATGAAAATCATCGCTCAATGCGGACTTAGCGATGATATGTCTCAGGTCGGAAAAGGCGAAACTGTTGCGACCCTTGACCTTGTGCCTGCGTTCGGGAATGTTTTCGAGCCGTGAACCATAGATCCAAATGATTGTTGCGGCCATTATGGAAAAATTGATGTGATTGATCACTGCCTGTGCATTGCGGGTTTGGCTTTTGCTGCTTCCAATGTCTTGCTTGATCTCCTTGAAACCCGACTCGATTTTCCACCTGGCCCCATAATACTCGATAATTTGCTCAACCGACAGCTTCAAGTCCGTGGAGAAGATTGCGATCCACTGTGTTTTTCGAAAGACCCAGACAACCCGGACAGGGCACTTGAGTGTTTTGAGCATAACGATTTGGGAGTATGCGTTGACTTCACGGTATTTTCCGTACAGGAAGACGTGATAGGTTGAAGCGTACGCCATGAATGCCACCGCCATTTCAGCGCACGAACCCAACCTGCTGCCATATTTTTTGGGTCTTCCCGGCTTTTTGGAAGAACCGATCTTGGGGATGGAGTACAGTACGGTATTGGAACGTAATCTTGAAAGCAAATGAACAAAATTTCCGAGTTTAGTGCGGAGGGGTTTGAACAGGCCGTTATTTCCGAACCAGCTGTCACAAACGATTATTATGTCAACGCCGGCAAAGTGTGAGCT
>ADZZ01000068.1 GCA_000179315.1 delta proteobacterium NaphS2 | reverse complement strand
AGGTTGAAAGCGTYCTGAAATCACGGCTTTCAAAATATTTCAGGCAGGGCCTCAACCAGATCAAGCCGTCGTTTCACAAAACTTTTGTCGCGTCCTATCCGGGCTGCGATATGGGAGAGGCTGCACCCGAACCGCCGATGTAATTCCTGAAGCAAAACCGACTGCTCAATGGCTTCCCATTGCCGTTCATTGGTTTTGGCCAAAAGCGAAAACATGGCATTTTGTTCGTTTTCTTCTGATAAATGGACACATATTTGGTCCTTTCCGCAGGCACGAAGCGCTCGAACACGCAAGTACCCATCAACCAGAATCAGTTTGTCTTTCTCTGTAACAACCAGGGCCGGAACGATTTGCCCGTAAGTTTCGATGGAATCCCGCAATTGCTTTAAAGCCTGGTGGTTCATGATCCGGCAATGAGCGTAGCGCAATTCCAGCAGATGAATATCAACTGTTCGGGTTGATCCCACGTCCTTTCTCCCGAATGATTTCCTGTACGGTTTCTCCAAGACTGAACCATCCCCCGTTCCGGACTTCCTTCACAGGTTTCACGATCACTGGACGATCCGGAAGGGAAAGCACCTGAAACACACGGCCGTCAAATCCAATCAGGTCCTTGTCCAGCAAGCGATTACGGGCATTGATATATTGATCTGCATCCACCCTTAGAATCCGGCAGATTTTGTCGTAGCCGTAATAAGACAGCCCGTTTTTGTCAGATACCACCACCAGAAAAATGTAGAGCAGCAGTTCAATATGACTCAGGCTCTCCCAAAAACCCTTTCGCAAAAAGCGATGTTCAATAAAGGCAAAACCGCTGGCGATTTTGCGTATTCGTTTTGGAAAAAGAGGCTTTTTAACCATCATGTGAACACCTCCGGAACAGTTTGTG
>ADZZ01000069.1 GCA_000179315.1 delta proteobacterium NaphS2 | reverse complement strand
TTCATCAATCGAAGAGAAAACATCGTATTTCACGGAAAGACCGGCGTAGGGAAAACAGGCCTGGCCGTCGGCATACTCCGTCAAGCCATTATTGCCGGGTACCGGGGGCGTTTTTATAATGTTCAGGATTTGCTGGATCAACTCTATGCCTCTCTCGCCGATCGATCCACCCCCAAACTACTCAATGCCCTGTGCCGATATGATCTGCTGTTGCTCGATGAACTGGGATACCTGACCCTGAAAAAGGAGCAAATGAACGCCTTTTTCAAACTCATGAAAGAGCGATATGAAGCCGGGCGGCCCACCATTATTACGACCAATCTCCAGCCTGAACAATGGTATTCCCTCCTTGAACCAAAGGACATGGTCGATGCTCTGCTGGATCGCCTCAACCATCGGTGCATCAATGTTCATATCGATGGGCCTTCTCTCAGAAAAACAGATGCCGGCTAATCCATTTTTCTAAGCCGATCTAAACCCTCTCAAACCTCATGATGCCACATGGCTTTCAATTATCTGTAAACCTATAAGAAAAAAACCCTTTTCAAGACCTCTTCTCAAAAAACACCGCCTCTCACATTCCAGTTTATTCTGCAGAAGCAACAGAACAACGCGCAATCACCGGTTCCGTTACGATTAGCAGAACTGGTTCTGTTTTCGTTAGCGGCCAAGGTCAGCGTCGGTGCGGTCAATACCTTTTGAAGATTGCATCTCTTTTTGGCTCGATACGCAATGGAATTGCGGCGATAATAAAAACTTGAGTTTTCGAAAACCCATCTGTTGCTATAAGCGGAAATAATCTTGGTGGCCTCCCAGGTGAGTTCATTCGTGAGAAGATATTTGGTATCCTATTCAAATTCACTGGGGATTAGAAGCACGAGATGGATGCTTGAACGGTTTCCGCTGAGCTCGGGCATTGCCGACACCGCAGAGCGGAGTCGGCAATGAGGTTATGATAAGCCTACAACATCATACGACCGAGAGCAATATGATTGCTGCAATGGATGGGGTACATGGTGGTTTTGTGAAAAGAACAGCTAACCATGCGCCACGAGATCACTTTTCTTTTCGGCTAAATATTGTGCAAGCGTTTCTGCCGTATTTTTAGCCGCTCAATATTGGGAAACCGTGGTTTGATTCAGGCCCCATAATCAAAATTATCGGGAACGGCCAGGTTTTCATGTTCATCCAGCATGGCATCATCGGGATCGGGCTTGCCGTGAAAAGCCAGCCTGATGAGACTTCCCTTTGGGGGGATGAGTGAGAGACCTATTTCAAATCGGGAAGGCCGATGTGTCCGGGCTCCCGGCGTTTTGGAAAGCACTTTTGGCTCAAATGGGACTGAGGTCTGACTGATAACCTGTCCACTCGGAGACACCACCGCCAAATCCACATGGCCGGTTCCGGAAAATGCGGCAATCCGGCGTCTCACAGACCCTTTAATGACCAGTTTCTCACCTCGCTGGTCTACGGTGACGTCACCTATATATGCCCGGCTGGAGGGGATGCATTCGATGTAAAAATTCCCTTTATGGTCAAGTGCATAGGGGGATGCACATCCTCCGACAAACATCACAGCTGCAAACCAGCTCAGCAGGCGTGCACAAACGAGATATCCGGGTGATGA
>ADZZ01000070.1 GCA_000179315.1 delta proteobacterium NaphS2 | reverse complement strand
GAAAACGGGAATCCCGTTGCCGTGAATGGAGAACAGATGTCCTCTGCCATGCTGTTGGCGCATATGAACGAACTAGGCGGCAAAAACGGCATCGGCCGCGTCGATATGGTGGAGAATCGCTATGTGGGCATGAAATCAAGAGGTGTCTATGAGACGCCGGGAGGCACCATTTTGCGCATGGCCCATATCGGCATGGAGTCCATCACCCTTGACCGGGAAGCCATGCACCTGCGGGATACACTGGTAACTCGGTATGCCGAAATGGTCTATAACGGATACTGGTTTTCCCCGGAACGGGACATGCTGCAGGCCCTGGTGGATGAAGGCCAGAAAAACGTGACCGGTGTGGTGCGTCTTAAACTCTATAAAGGCAACTGTACCGTGGTGGGGAGAAAATCGGACCGGTCTCTTTATAACGCGGATTTTGCCACTTTTGAGGGGGACGAGGTCTACAATCAGGAAGACGCGGAAGGGTTTATTCGGTTAAACGGTCTGCGGCTCAAAATTGCGAGTCTTTTAAAAAACCAAAATTGAGGAATTGGCATGACGAAAAAGGTTTGGGGGGGGCGATTCAGTCAGGAGCCCGATGCGCTGGTGAATTTGTTCAATGCATCCATCGGCTTCGATCGACAACTCTACGCCTACGACATAAGAGGGAGTGTCGCTCACTGCCGCATGCTGGCAAAACAGGGTATTATTTCGGATGAGGATGCTTCGTCCATGCTGGTGGCGCTGGGGGAAATCAAACGGGAACTGGATCACGGCGGTCTTTCAGAAAATGACGATTATGAAGACATTCACGCCCTGGTGGAGAAATCCCTGGTGGAAAAGGTGGGGTCGCTGGGGGAAAAAATACATACGGGGAGAAGCCGGAACGATCAGGTGGCCCTGGATACGCGGCTGTATGTAAGGGATATGGTGCAAGAGGTCATGACTTCCATTCAGGGATGTCAGAAAGCCATTGTTTCTCTTGCCGAAGGCAATCTCAGCGTGCTCATGCCCGGGTACACCCATTTGCAAAGGGCACAACCCGTTCTTTTGAGCCATCATTTAATGGCCTATTATGAAATGCTGAAACGGGATTATGTCCGTTTTGAGGAGAGTCTCAGTCGTGTCAACGTCATGCCGTTAGGGAGTGCGGCCCTGGCTGGTGCCACATTTGATCTGGATCGGGAAATGGTTGCGCGGGAACTTGGCTTTGACCGGATTTCCGGAAACAGCATGGATGCGGTGAGCGACAGGGATTTTGTTTTGGATTTCCTCTACAATGCATCCGTTTTGATGATGCATTTGAGCCGTTTGAGCGAGGAACTGGTTCTTTGGTCCAGCCAGGAGTTCGGTTTTCTCGTCATCTCCGATGCTTTTTCCACCGGAAGCAGCATCATGCCGCAGAAAAAGAACCCGGATCTTCCGGAACTTATCAGAGGAAAGACCGGTCGTGCCTACGGAAACCTCATGGGTCTTCTCACCACCATGAAGGGGTTGCCCCTGGCCTATAACAAGGATATGCAGGAAGACAAGGAGGCATTGTTTGATTCGGTTCAGACGGTTCTGATGTGCCTCAAAGTCATGGGAAGCCTGCTTGGGGAAATCTCCTTCAGATCGGATGTACTCAAGGCGGCCACGGAAAAAGGGTACCTGGTGGCCACGGACCTTGCCGATTACCTCGTGGGCAAGGGGATTACTTTCAGGGAAGCCCATGAAATTGTGGGAAAAATGGTGGTTTTTGCCATTGAAAGCAAGCGGGAACTCCATGAGCTCTCGCTGGAAGAGATGAAGACCTACAACCGGCAGATTGATAAGGATGTTTTTGCCTGGCTTGACCCCCAGTTAACGGTGGGTCGGCGGAACATTCCGGGTGGAACCGGTCCCGATGCCGTGAAAAATGAAATAGCGGCCGCAAAGCGGCTTTTATGGGCTGAAGAGGGATGACGAAAAACAGGGGACAGGGACCGGGTGCCCGCAATCAGCGGGTGGAGGGCGAAATTCAGAGACCCTCCCGCCGTCGTTCGTCGTCCGTCGCCTGCCATCTGTTTCTGGCATTCGTCATGATCTTTATCATCGGTTGCGGGCGAAAGGGGCCTCCCTTTATTCCGGCGCAGAAACCTTTTAAGGCCGCTATTCATCAGCTTCGGGGCAATTGGAAAGATGAATCCCTGGCGCTGGAAGGGCTGATTCAGGGAGACAAGGCGTCACTTTCCCGGATCACTGGTTGCAGGGTTTATTATGTGTGGTATCCCTTGGCGGCACCCCCCTGTGAAGGCTGCCCAGTTGAGATGAAAAATTACAGAGATGTTGCGGGCAATATCATCAATGATGGTCAATTCCAGTGCCTTGTTCCGGTATTCAGAGAGAAAGGCGTCTGTTTTGTCATGGTGCGGCCCATGGAAAAAGATGGTCGCCTGGGTCCCGAATCGAATAGAATAAAATTGATTTCTGATAAATAATTTTCTAAACTCCCAACATCCAATCAAAAATCTTCAATCGAGAAACCCATGCATCATTTTCATTACAAAGAAAACGAACTCTATTGTGAAGACGTTCCCATCTCAGCCATTGCAGCGAAAGTGGGAACCCCTGCCTATGTGTATTCCCATGCAACGCTGAAGCAACACTTTGATGCTTTTGACGGAGCGTTTGGTGATGTAAAACACTTGACTTGCTACTCCATGAAGTCCAACTCCAACAAGGCGCTTCTCGCTTTGTTCGCAGGTCGGGGAGGGGGTGTGGATATCGTATCGGGAGGTGAACTTTACAGGGCTTTGAACGCCGGTGTAGACCCTTCCAGAATTGTCTTTTCGGGGGTCGGCAAGAGTCTTTCGGATCTGGAATACGCCGTATCTTCAGATATTCTCATGTTTAATGTGGAATCGCCGCAGGAATTGTTGAAACTGAATCAGGTGGCCCGGGAAAAAGGCAGGAAAGCGCGCATTTCCATCAGGGTCAATCCGGATGTGGATCCCAAAACCCACCCCTACATTTCCACGGGTCTCAAAGAAAACAAATTCGGCATAGGGGTCGAGGAGGCAATTCGCCAGTATGAAAAAGCGACAACACTTAAGGGTGTGGAGGTGGTCGGCGTATCCTGCCACATCGGCAGTCAACTGACACGGACCAGCCCTTTTGTGGATGCTCTCAAAAAACTCAAAGAACTGATTGCACGGCTGGAAAAGATGAACATTGCAATCCGTTATCTGGATCTGGGAGGGGGATTGGGAATAACCTACGACAATGAAGTTCCACCCCATCCAAAACAATACGCCCAGGACATTAAGCGGGAGCTGGCCTCCTCGGACTGGACCCTGATCCTTGAACCTGGGCGCGTTATTGTGGGCAACGCCGGTATATTGGTTGCAAAGGTCCTTTACGCCAAGACCAGCCATGAGAAGAACTTTTTTGTCGTGGATGCCGCCATGAACGATCTGATGCGACCAAGCCTTTACGGTGCTTATCACGGCATTCAGCCGGTGAAGAAAACACCCGGGGAAAGGTTGAAAGCGGATGTTGTGGGACCCATCTGTGAATCCGGTGATTTTCTCGCTAAAGATCGATTGATTGAAACTCTGACGTCCGAAGACTTGATCGCCGTCATGAGTGCGGGGGCCTATGGTTTCAGCATGTCGTCCACCTACAATTCCAGGCCCCGGGTTTGTGAGGTGATGGTCAGTGAAGACCGTTTTGAGGTTATTCGGGAGCGGGAAACGTTTGCGGATCTGGTGCGTGGCGAATCCATTCCCAGGTTTCTAGGTGAAGTTTAAGACAGTAATTTCTGTAAACACACTGTAATCTCTGAGTATCTGTAACTTGCAGGTAAGATCGGAATATTCAGCTTTGAATGTGATATCATGGAACCCGTTGAATTCTGGAAAATGAGCGGTACCGGGAACGATTTCATTGTCATTGACAACCGGAAAGGGCTCGTAACGGCACAGGACATGGCCCATTTGGTGGCGCGTACCTGCAGGCGTAGGGAATCCGTCGGCGCCGATGGCGTTATTTTCGTGACGGATTCAGAAAAATATGATTTCGGATGGCGGTTTTTTAATGCCGACGGTGGGGAGGTGGAAATGTGCGGTAACGGTGGACGTTGTGTCTCCCGTTTCGCCTTCTTAAAGGGGATTGCAGGTTCCCGAATGACCTTTGAAACCCTGGTGGGCCCTATTTCCGCCGAAGTGAAGGGCCGAATGGTGAAAGTTCTGTTGCCGGCACCCCGAAATGAAGCAACGGATGTTGATTTACCATTTTTAGCAGGGTGGCTCAGCTGTGATTTTGTGAACACCGGCGTTCCCCATGTGGTGGTACAGGTGTCGGACCTGGAAAAGCACCCGGTTTTTGATCAGGGCCGCGAACTCCGCTACCATGAAAAGTTTTCTCCTGAAGGGACCAACGCCAATTTCATGACCATTGTAGGACCCCATGAACTGGCGGTCAGAACCTATGAACGGGGTGTCGAAGGCGAAACACTGGCATGTGGAACGGGAGCCGTCGCTTCTGCTCTCATGGCGTTTCGCCGCGGCAGCGTCTCTTCTCCGGTAACGGTTCACACGCAGGGTGGCGAGGAATTGATCATACACCTGAGCAGTGAAGGCGAGGACGTTCGAACCGGCGACAGGATTTGGCTTCAAGGGAATACGTCCGTCATATATACTGCGACGCTTAACGATGAAGCCATCTGAACGTCCGTATGTTTCATCCTTGAATCTATAATAACAAACATAAGGAGGTTCCCCATGTTTGAAGGCTCTATTGTAGCAATCGTGACCCCCTTCAGAAACGGGCAGGTAGATGAAGAGAGCTATCGCAAACTGATTGAATTTCAAATTGAAAATGGTACCAGTGCAATTGTCCCCTGTGGGACGACCGGAGAATCGGCAACGCTGGATCCGGTAGAACACGCCAGAGTGATCGATATTGCGGTGGAGGCAGTGAATAAACGGGTTCCTGTTATAGCCGGGACCGGCGGCAACAGCACCAGCGAGGCCATCGAACTTTCGAGACACGCCAAGGAAGTGGGCGCCGATGCGACGCTGCAGGTGTGTCCCTATTATAACAAACCCACCCAGGAGGGCCTTTTTCGTCATTTTGAAGCCATATTAAAAGCGGTTCCCCTTCCTCAAATTCTCTATAATGTGCCGGGAAGAACCAGTGTGAACCTGCTACCTGAGACCGTTGCGCGTCTGGCTGAATTTCCTGAGATCGTTGCCATCAAGGAGGCCTCGGGCAATCTGGGACAAATGGCCGATGTGATGATGCTGGCAGGCGAAAACATCACACTGCTGTCCGGAGATGACAATCTGACGCTCCCGGTGCTGGCCATTGGCGGGAAAGGCGTAATCTCCGTTGTGGCCAATATTGTACCCGCAGACAATGCGAAAATGATAAAAGCCTGGGTTGACGGTAATGTGGCGGAAGCCCAATCCCTTTACTATAAATTGTTGCCGCTGTGCAAGGCCATGTTTTTTGAAACGAATCCCATACCGGTCAAGACCTCTGCGGCGCTGATGGGCTTGATCGGAGATGAAATGCGTTTGCCCATGTGCCCGATGGCACCTGAAAACCTGGATAAACTGAAAAAGGTGCTTTTGGATTATGGCCTTATATAAAAAAAGGCCCTAACATTCCGATATAAAAAGGAAATGGTTGTGATTATCGGCTTGCGATTTTTTTGGGCGAGTCGATAATCCTAAAACGGTTGAGAATTAAGATCATGGAGTTTTAATGATGGTCAAAATAGCTGTTGCAGGGGCCGCCGGTCGAATGGGAGGGAGAATTATTCATATGATTCACCAGAATCCCCAAACTGATCTGGTAGGTGCCTTTGAATATCCTGACCACGCAAGCGTGGGTGATGATGCGGGATCCGTGGCTGGCGTCGGTGATCTGGGTGTTAGAATTTATGGTAATATGAACGAAGCTGTTACCGGGGCCCATGTTTTGATCGATTTTACTGCGCCGGAAAGCACGCTTTTGAATGCGAAAGGGGCTTCGGAAAAAGGGATCCCCATGGTCATTGGAACCACCGGAATCGATGATGACGGGGTGAAGAAGATTAAAAGTGTTTCCGAGAAGATTCCGTGTGTCATGGCGCCCAATATGAGCGTGGGTGTCAATGTCATGTTCAAGATTGCAGGCGAGATGGCACGAATTCTCGGCAAAGAATACGATATGGAAATCCTCGAGGTGCATCACCGCCTTAAAAAAGATGCGCCAAGCGGAACAGCCATGCGTCTGGGACAGATTCTCGCCGATGCTGTGGATCGTGATCTTGAAAATGTCGGCGTATATGGCCGGAAAGGGATGATCGGCGAGCGAACGGATGAAGAGATCGGCATTCAAACCTGGCGGGCCGGTGATATTGCAGGAGAACATACGGTCATGTTTGGCGGTATCGGTGAGCGGCTGGAATTGACCCACAGGGCCCATAATCGTGACAATTTTGCACGGGGTGCCGTAAGGGCGGCACTCTGGATTGCAGGAAAGCCGGCGGGGTTCTATGATATGCAGGATGTGTTGGGACTGAAATGAGTTTACAGCTCTAGTGAATTTGAAGAGGTTTATATTTTATGGAGCGATTTGAAAAGGCAGAACGTTTAAGACAGCTTCCCCCCTATCTTTTTAGAGAGATTGATCGCAAAAAGGCCGAAGTAAAAGCGAAAGGGGTCGATATTATCGACCTGGGCGTGGGAGATCCGGACCTTCCTACGCCCGAGCACATTATAGCGGAGATGAAGCAGTCGGTTGACGATCCGGCCAATCACCAATACCCTTCATATTCGGGAATGTCGGATTTCAAACAGAGCGTGGCCTGGTGGTATAAAAATCGATTTGACGTGGCGCTGGACCCGGATACCGAAGTGGTATCCCTTATCGGCAGCAAAGAGGGCATTGCCCATCTGCCGCTGGCCTTTATCAATCCCGGTGACATTGCCCTGGTTCCCAGTCCCGCCTATCCGGTTTACAACATCGCGACCCTTTTTGCGGGTGGTGAGTCCCATGTGATGCCGCTGTTGAGCAAAAACCGTTTTTTGCCCGATTTGGAAACAATCCCGGCAGAAGTGGCGGATCGCGCCAAGCTGATGTTTATCAACTATCCCAATAACCCGACTTCGGCAACGGCGGATTGCGATTTTTTTCGCCGGGTGGTCACTTTTGCGCAAAAGCATAACATTCTGGTGTGTCACGATGCAGCCTATACGGAAATGGCTTTCGACGGATACCGGCCGCCCAGCTTTCTTGAGGTGGACGGCGCCAAAGAAGTGGGTATGGAATTTCATTCCCTTTCAAAAACTTACAATATGACCGGATGGCGAATCGGTTTTGCGGTGGGGAATCCGGAGGGTGTTGCGGGGCTCGGCGCTATCAAGAGCAATATCGATTCAGGCGTGTTTCAGGCGGTTCAGAAAGCAGGTATCGAAGCCATTCGCGGGGACCAGACCTGCGTGACGGAGATGCACCGCATTTATGCTGCCAGGCGGGATCTCATGGTGCAGGGACTTAGAGAGGCCGGATTTGAGCTGGATGCACCGAAAGCGACCTTCTATCTTTGGATTCGAGTTCCGGAAGGATATACGTCCGCATCACTGGCCACACGGTTGCTGGAGGAAACAGGGTTGGTGGTTACGCCGGGGAATGGATTCGGTGAGCCGGGTGAAGGGTATTTTCGTATTGCATTGACCCAGAACAAAAAAAGACTTGTGGAGGCCATCGAAAGACTAAAGGGTTTGCGCCTTTAAGGATTTCAAGGCAAGTTGGGACAATGGAAAGTGCTTATGTCGGGATCGGATCGAATCTGGGTGACAAAATCGATAACTGCAAGAGCGCTATTGCCCGCATGGGACGATTGCAGGGATGTTCGGTAAAATTGCAGTCACCTTTTTACCGCACTGAGCCGGTGGGAGTTGAAGGGCAGGACTATTTTTTGAACGGTGTGGTCTGCCTGGAAACGGATTTATCAGCCACGACCCTGCTCAATCACCTGTTGCATATCGAATCGGAAATGGGCCGGGTGAGACGAAAAAAATGGGATGCAAGGGTGATCGATCTGGACATATTGCTGTTTGGTTCTCAAATCATTGAAGAACCGGATCTGATGATTCCCCATCCGTTGATGCACACAAGGCGTTTTGTCTTGACACCCTTGGTGCGGATCGCCCCCGGCCTGATTCATCCAGTTTTGTGCAAGTCCATGCGGGAATTGGAAGAAGCACTCCCTCTAGAGGGTCAAGCGGTGGAAATTTACGAGAGGTCCTGAATGCTGAAGCTGCTGTTTTTTGGGGTTCTGGCCTATCTTGCATTCCGTCTTATTCAAAAGGTCCGTCTGTCCGGCGGCCGGGAACAGGGAAATGCGAAACCAGGGTCTGTGGATGAGATGGTACAGGACCCCAATTGCCTCAAATATATTCCAAAAGGGAATGCCATCAAGAAAAATGTCGGTGGTGAAACACATTTTTTCTGCAGCCAGGCTTGTGCCGAAGCGTTTCGGAATAAAAAAATGTAATTGTATGGTATAATGATTTTCAAGCGATAGATAGACGCTTGAGCAAAACCTTAAATTTTTAAGTTGGCGTTTTGTCTTTTATAAATGCCGAGAGGATGTCCATGAAATTTTTTATTGATACTGCGAATGTGGATGAGATTAAAAAGGCAAATGATCTTGGCATGGTTGATGGCGTAACAACCAATCCCAGCCTGGTGGCCAAGGAAGGTAAAGATTTTCGCCAACTGATCAAAGAGATTTGCGCTATCGTAGAGGGTCCTGTCAATGCCGAAGTGGTCAGTTTAGAGACGGAAAAGATGGTCGCGGAAGCGGAGGACCTGGCGGACATAGCCGATAATATCGTTGTCAAGGTCCCACTCATTGAGGAAGGTCTTAAGGCCGTAAAAATTCTCTCCGAAAAAGGGATCAAAACCAATGTGACCCTCTGTTTTTCACCGGTCCAGGCATTGATGGCTGCAAAGGCGGGTGCCGCCTATATCAGTCCCTTTGTTGGAAGACTGGACGATATCAGCGCCGTGGGAATGGAACTGGTTGAGCAGATTGCGGCAATTTATGAAAATTATGGTTATGAAACGGAAATCATTGTTGCCAGTGTCAGAAACCCCGTCCATGTGCTGGATGCTGCGCTCATCGGGGCGGATATCGCTACAATACCGTTCAAGGTGATACAGCAATTGATCAAACACCCTTTAACCGATATCGGTTTGGAGAAATTTTTGGCGGATTGGAAAAAACTGGGCTGAAATACAACATCTGGCGAAAAAGTCTTTTCGGGATAACAGTTCTTGTGAGCCTTTTCCTGCTTGGCCAGGGGTTGGTTTCGGCGGAAATCTATCGTTACGTGGACAGGAAAGGGGTCTGGCACTTTACCAACCGCAAGACGGACACCCGCTATCGGCTTTTTATTCGTTCCGGAAAAAGAACGGTAAAGGAATATCTTGTGGAATACCAAGGTATTGTCAAACGGGCCTCTGATCAATTTGGAGTTGATATCCATTTTATTAAAGCAATTATCAAGGCTGAATCCGGTTTTGATCAAGAAGCGGTTTCAAGAAAAGGTGCCAAGGGTCTGATGCAGCTAATGCCCGGGACGGCCAGCGACATGGAAGTCATTGATCCCCTTGATCCGGAAGAGAATATCGTGGGCGGCACCCGCTATTTCAGTTTGTTGCTGAAACGCTTCAAGAACAACAAAGCCCTGGCTCTTGCCGCCTATAACGCAGGCCCTGAAAATGTGGAAAATTATAACGGAATTCCGCCTTTTCCGGAAACCAAGGCTTTTGTTGAAAGGGTAATGCGCTATTACCGCTCATACAAAAATGGTGGTAACTGAGCGTGCCCTTGGATTTTGGTAGGGCTAAAAGGATCCGTGCGGTTATTTTCTTGTTGACAAATTAAGGCGTTCAAATAGAATATAAGTGCATTTTGCAGTTAAGTTTTCTGCCTTGAAATATGAAGGACAAGAGACCGACCGAACCGAAAATACGTAAGGTTCTGCAGTGTTTTTTGTTGACAAAGCAGCTTGGTTCTGTAGAATAGCCTGATTTGCGGGAATAGCTCAGCTGGTAGAGCCTCACGTTGCCAACGTGATTGTCGCGGGTTCAAGTCCCGTTTCCCGCTCCACAAAAAGGCGGCATAGCCAAGTGGCTAAGGCAGCGGTCTGCAAAACCGTTATTCACCGGTTCGAATCCGGTTGCCGCCTCCAAAATGGAAAACGAAAGGGCCGTAAGTAATTTGAATGAACTTACGGTCTTTTTTTTTAAAAAAGCACCGTTTATTTCTCTTCCTGTGAGCCGCCCTGATCTCTTTCCAAGAAAGGTCTGCATTCATCTGCAACTATTTTCTTCCTGCCTTTGTTCGATATGGACTGAGCGGTATGGAGCCCCACCAACCGCGCCACCAAAAGTGCGATATAGAGCTGGCCTACGATCGCTTCAAGGGTTGAAAATGTTTTGGCGGGACCCGAGACCGGAACAATGTCTCCATACCCAAGGGTTGTCAGTGTGACGAAACTGAAATAGGAAAGATTGTCGTTCAGAAAACCATAATGGCTGATATAATCCGCGCGGTTGAGCACATGTCCTGAAACGCTGAAAGAGCCGGGTATAATGAGTTCGATAATGCCATATGCAACGGACCAAAAGAAACCAATAAGGAAATAAACACAAGCGGCACCGTAAATGAGGTCCACAGTGACACTTTCTTCGGCCAGGATGTGAATAAGAATGGATGTTGCAACAAACCCGAAAAAAGCCATTCCAAACAGGAAAATGAAAAGCGCCATAAAGAGTTTATCTTTTGCGAAACCAGACCAGCCCAGGAAAAAAATGGGTGCCACCAGAATGATACCCACAAGCAGGGTTTTACGATTGCCGCTGACGGAATAAAGCGCTGTCAAAAGGAAGATGGTGAATATAATGTCAAGGAAATTGAGCCCGACTCTTCCCAATTCACTGAGAATGGGGTCAATCACTGCCAGCATGAAAAGGAAAATCAATAGGGTTCGAAACTTGAATCGAACACTCAAAAAGCGGATCATGGGGACCTCCAGATGCAGAACGGGACCGGGAAATGCAGGGGCATAACCCCATGGGTCATCAGTGGATGTTAGGAGATCATTTTGCCGTCCTTGCTGTCAAGGATTTGTTTGGTTCCCCAATAGATAACCATATGCGCAAAGTGTCCTGGGAGCATCCAAAGTTTGCGTTGACATATCCAACCCCTTGTTTTAATGAATGTCCGTGCTTGACTATCATATCCAATCCTTTGAAATAGTTGGGAGGAGCGTTACATGAAGTTCTCGGGATGCGTTGGGGCCGTTTGCGCTCTTTGTTTGCTTTTCGCGCCTTGTTTTTCAAATGGGGTCCTGGCCGGGGAACAGAAGGTCTATACGCTGGAGCAGTGCGTCAAGGAAGCCTTGGAGAACAATTGGCGGCTCAGGGCCAAGAAAGAACAGATCAATCAGGCTGAATATGTGAAAGATCAGGCACGAGCGGATTTTCTTCCCAAATTGAGCACAACTTACGGTTATAAACGCTACGGTTTTGATCAGGAAGTTTTCTTTAGCGGTACCCCGGGAAGCCCCTTTAAAGTGGGGACCAATAATAATTATGAATGGAGAGGCACTGTCACCCAGCCCATTTTCACTGGATTTGCCATTTCAAGCGCCTATCGGCTTTCAGAGTTGGGTATTGATCAGAAAGAATTGGAGGTCCAGACGCAGAAACTGGACTTGGCGCTTGAGGCCAAGACGGCCTATTTCAGTATTTTGACGGCGGACATGGCGGTAGAAACAGCCTTGAAGGCGGCGGAAGCTCTGGAATCGCACGCGGAAGAAGCACGCAATTTCTACAAGGTTGGGATGATACCCATCAATGATTTACTGGAATCGCAAGTCAATGCCAGTAACGCCCAGCACGACTTGACTTCGGCCAGAAATGAGGCCAGGCTGGCCCGGTCCAATTTCAATTCGATTCTATCAAGGCCGGTTAATGCCGAGGTGGAAGTCGAAGAAATCAGTGTGCATACTCCCGAAAGAGGGAACTTTCAAGAATATGTGGAAATTGCCTTTAAAAATCGGCCGGAAATGAAATTGATGGACGTCAATCTTCTCCAAACAGACCAGCAGATCAGACTGAGTGTTGTCAGCCACAATAAATAGCAAAGAACCGGCTCAAAATATCTGATTATTCCACCGGTGGTTTATTGGAACCGGTATTGTAAAGTGAGACTACCCCTTCTCGGCAAGTGCAAGTTTTTCAGCCTTTTGTCGGAAGGATTGAACGGATTCCTTCCCAAACCCTCCAGCCTTTTCGGCAAATGCAACTGCTTTTCGATAGTACTCAGCAGCGTCCCGGTTTTTTCCCTGAGCTTCATAGAGTTCAGCATAACGATGAAGGCCATCGATCTCCTCAGGATATTGTCGCAAGAGCTTTCGGCACACCGCCTCGGCTTCATCAAACTTCTTGTCTTGAATCAAGTCCGGCACCTGATTTGATAAATTGTCCAAATCCGTATAAATAAAGGTCCCTCCAATAGGTAATTTGGAGGCGTTGAGACAACATTTTTTATATTTTTTGCCGCTGCCGCATGGGCAGGGCTCATTACGTCCGATTTTTTTCATATGCAGCTTCGATACCCTATAGATTTAACCATAGAAGAATACAATGAGCAAAAGGCCTGGGAACATGCGGAGCTTGATCATTGTCCCTTTCATCCCGAGGGAGGATGCGACCTGGCCAGGCATGGCACCTATCCCAGGAAATTTCCAGAATACTGTCTGGTACCTCGATGGTACTGCCCGAGTGCGCACAAGACCATCAGCCTGCT
>ADZZ01000071.1 GCA_000179315.1 delta proteobacterium NaphS2 | reverse complement strand
ACGTGTCAATCATAGATACCGTAAGGACAAGCTTTTCCTTTTTCTTTGTCCGGAAAGTCATATGTGTTCACATTGGTTGGCTGGCCAGCGGGTTCCCACTCCATACCGTTGTTTTTATATTGGCCAATGTTTTCCTTTTTCTTGGCATCGACTGAAATAACGGGCTGACCATCGTTTTGAAAATCTTTAACCTGCTTGTATATAAAATTGAACTGCGCATCTCGATCCGGATTTTGTTTCCCCTCTTTAACTTTTCTATTGGCCTGCATGCTGTAACCCATTTTCTGGAGCATCAAGTATACAGTCTTTTGGGATACATTATGCCCTTTTTTTCGAAGGGCTTCTGATAGCTTATAAGTGCTTTTGCAGGTCCATCTGAGAGGTGACTCCGGATCACCTCTGGTAAGCGGATCTATCAGCATATCAAGGTCTTTAATCAATGCCGGGTTTTTGTCCGACAAGCGTTTACGACCACCACCAGGTTTCCGAATACGTCGCTTTACCCCATCTGCCTTACCCGTTAGTTCCTTTTTTCCTCTTCCGATGGTCACGCGTGATATACCAGTTGCCTGGCAAACAATGGTATCGCCTCCTCTGCCAATTGTATTAGCTTCTGATGCAGCCCATATTCTTTTGTCCTTCTCAGACAAGTGGGCAACCATCAACTGGAACCTTTGTTTAACCTGATTAATCAGGGCTTCCTTCTGTTGAGTTTCCATGCAGTTGACTGTAGTATGGAATTAGAGTAAAAGTCAACAGATTTGTACATGTTATTTTAACTTGCTGACTAACACCTGGCCCTTCGAAAGCCCTTGGGCAGCACATGGAGCATGAGCAGATAGAGGAAATATTCCCCGGTGACGGTCCTGCTTCTGTATTGCCCGGTTTTGGCATGGAGATACCTGAAGGTGACCATGCCGTTTTCGCATTGCAGAATATCCTGTTCCCGGATGACGCCCCGGTAGAGATATCTGCCAAGATAAATGATTGCCTTGTCGCCGTTGCCGACGTCTTTGCAGTCAACGACCCACTGTTTCGGGCAATCTTCTGGCACGCTCAGCCCGTGGTCAACAATGGCCTGGAGGATCTTTGCTCTGAAGACTTGCGCCAGAGCCTTGTG
>ADZZ01000072.1 GCA_000179315.1 delta proteobacterium NaphS2 | reverse complement strand
AACCGGCGTATGCGGCTGAAATACGGCGTCATCTTTCAGGGTGAAGAAGGATCAGCCATACCAACAGGACAAGCTTACGAGTCCGCTTTTCTGCAAAAACTAAATCATCTGCTGGAAAAAGAAGTGCACATCCCCATTGCCGTCATTCTTGATCGTTTTTTCGCAGCGCCACACCTGGCCTCCGGTGAAACAAAGGATATCGCGTTCAACATGTTGGAAGAGCTTGAAGAAGTTCGGCTCCCCGTAACGTTGGTAAAACAATGGCTCGAAAAACCGGACGAAAAAAACCTCAAGATACTTGCTCAACCGGTCACCCTGGATAACTCGAAAAGCAGTTCCATCAGCGATGCGGAGGCACTGGAAGAACAGAGCGCTCTGGATCTGGAGGATTTCCTGGCGTTACTCTGAAAATGCCCGGCAAAAAAACGAGCACCGCAAACCGGAAGGTTCGCGGTGCTCATTTGAACGACATTTAAGTGGTTACAGATATTTTTTGACTTCTTCGGTCAGAGCCGGGACCACATCAAAAAGGTCCCCTACCACACCGTAGTCGGCTTTTTGAAAGATGGGCGCATCCTCATCCTTATTGATGGCCACGATCACTTTGGAGGTGCTCATACCGGCCAGATGCTGAATGGCGCCAGATATACCGCACGCCACATAAAGATTGGGTGAAACCACTTTACCGGTCTGTCCCACCTGATCCGAATGAGGCCGCCATCCCGCGTCAACAGCCGAACGCGAAGCGCCGACACTGGCACCGATCAAGTCTGCCAATTCTTCCAGAATATTATAGTTCTCGGGCCCTTTCATGCCGCGACCGCCGGAAACGATCTTGTCTGCTTCGGTCAGATCGATCTTCCCGCTTTCATCCTTAACCACATCCACAACCTTCGTCTTCAACGCCCCATCATCCAGCGAAAAGTCGGCATCCGCTATATCGGCGGATCTGGATGCATCCGGTTCAACAAGGCTCATGACATTCGGCCGGGCCGTCCCCATCTGCGGAAAGCTGTTTTCAAAGGTGACTTTTGCATAGGCTTTTCCGGCATAAATGGGTCGGGTTGCCACGAGGTTCCCATCTTCAATGGCAAAAACCGTACAGTCCTGGGCCATCGCCACATCAAGCTTTGCCGCCAGTCTACCGGACAGATCTTTTCCTTCCACGGAAGCACCCAAAAGCAATATTGCCGGATCGCCTTCTTTGACCAGCCCCGAAATGACCGATGCATAGGCATCCGTGGTATAAGGATCCAGTTTCGGATCATCACAGACCAGAACCTTATCCGCACCATATTGTCCCAGCTCACCGGCTTTGTCTTTTATATTGGAACCAAGCAGTACCACAGTCAGTTCCTGACCGAGGGCATCCGCCAAACGTCTTCCTTCACTCACAATTTCGTAAGTAATTTTGCGGATCGCTCCATCCCTCTGCTCAGCAATCGTCCAAACTCCCTGTGCCATTTTTTATCTCCTTACACATTCATGTTAATATTAATTTCTGCACATCAGCACGATTAGAAAAAGCGTGAAACGGTAAAGGGCTACAAGACCTTTGCTTCTTCATGCAGCAGCTTTGCCAGCTCGGCAGCCTTTTCCTGAGGAGTTTCACCCTCAACGATCTTCCCGGCTTCCCGCGCAGGCGGAGGTGTCAGTTCCAGAATCTTCAACTTCCTTGCGTCCGCGCCGAATTCCGAAGCATCCAGGCCCAAGTCCCCAAGGCTTTTTTCTTCGAGAGGTTTTTTCTTTGCCTTCATAATTCCGGGAAGAGACGCATAACGGGGCTCATTTAAACCTTTCTGAGCCGTAATTAATGCCGGTAGAGAAGACTCAATGACGAGGGTTTCGCCTTCAATGGGCCGCTCCACCTTGACGGTATTGCCGTCTTCCGCCACTTCAACCTTTGTGATCAGGGAAAGCTGCGGAATATCCAGCAGTTCGGCCACGGCAGCGCCAACCAGCCCCTGGTCATCATCAACACCCCGTTGCCCGGTAAAGATAACATCATATTCAAGATCCTTGATAGCAGCGGCAATCGCCTTGGCCGTTGCCAACGCATCGCTTCCCTCCAGGGCATCATCCGTAACGAGAACCCCTTTGTCGGCTCCCATGGCCAGCGCTGTTCGAATAGACTCGGTCACTCTTTTCGGTCCAAGCCCTACCACGGTTACCTCGCCGCCAAATTTTTCTTTCAGCTTTAACGCCTCTTCTACACCAAACTCATCATACGGATTCATCACCCATTTGATATCATCCGTCACAATTGACACGCCGTCCGATCCAATCTTGATCTGGCTTTCGGTATCCGGTACCTGTTTTAGACAGACTATAATGTTCACCTTGTCCTCCTTCTTTGCACCTGTTACAAGTTAACGCGTTAAATCGGCCATAGTGCTTGAGCCAATTTCAAAACATCCCTCCTGTCCGATCTACATCCTAAAAAAATCTACTGCATCCATGCGGTCAAATTTTCCGCTTTTCCCCATCAAAAAAAACATTGAACATTTTTGGAACCGCCTTCCGTGAAACGGTTTTCTGAAATATCCGGGGTGAATGCAAATACGATATAGCGGTATCGTAACTACGCGTCAAGAAAAAAAGGGATAAACAATTTAAAATTAACTCATTTCTTTATACCGTTTAAGAAGAAATCACTGATCTGTTTGGCTACGGTTTCGGTATCATATTGCTTACGACTTGACAATACCCAAAAACGTGAGACCTCATCTAACGCACCAAAGAAAGCTCTTTTGGCAACAGTCAGGATCACATCCTTTCGGAAAAGCCCTCTCTTCTGGCCTTCAATGATAATATCCTCTATAATATCAAGGTATTCCAAGAATCTCTCGTTCTTGTATTCTTTCATGAACTTGCCGCTTTGCCGCAACTCCACCTGAATAATTTCCGCCATGGCTTTGTTCTTTTCGATGAGTCCCAGGTGCGTTGATGCAAATATCTCGAGTTTTTCAGCAGGATCATCGATGGCTGAAACCTTACAGACCATATTATCTAAAACAGCCTTCATCTGTTCTTCAAAAAGGGAGATGAGGATATCATCCTTATTCTCAAAATAGATATAGATCGTTCCATCGGCGACCCCGGCCTCTTTCGCAATCTGTGCGACTCTTGACTGATAAAATCCGTTTTTAGCAAAAACTTTCGTGGCCGCTTCGATAATTTTATGGTACTTCTCGTTGTCTTTTCTTTTTCCCACAATTTCCACCACCAGTGAATGACCATTCATTCATAGACGAATAACATCGCTCAGCGTTGGTGTCAAGCATTTTTATCCCAAATTTTGGAAATCAACAATTGGCGGCTTTCATGGGGAATCAATAACTTCTTGACAAGAATTTGCCTGTTGCATTAGATTTCAACACATTGCTGTCCCATGAAACCGATTGCGTTTAGGCGCGGGTTTTAAACTGATGCGACGGTATGGCTTGCCTGTTTAGGAGGGATTGTGGGCCGTTTGCAATTGTCATCCATTTTTTTTGCTCTGGCTGGAATTTTCTCCCTCATTCTTGTACCCGTTCCTCAAGCCGAAGACACCTCCGGCGATGAGATCAGAATTGGTGTCATTGTCGATGTGACGGGTCCTCGGGCGGCGCAGGGGCAATTGAAACTCAAAGGCATGCAAGATTACTTCCGCTATTTGAATGAAGTGGGTTCGGGTATTGCGGGACGGAAGCTTGCGTTGGCAATTGTGGATGGCGGCACCAGCTTTCGGACCGTCCTCCAAAATGTCGAGAAGTTCTTCGTTGCCCCGGGAGTCCATATGTCGGTCGTTTGGAACGGGAATATCTGTGAAAAACTCAGGCCGCTCTTTTTTGAACACGAAATTCCCCACTTGGATTTTTCCCGTTGTCCAAGAGCGCTTCCTCCGCCGCCATCCTATACGTACCTTCCCTTCGGAGGTACGGTTTTAGACGTTTACGCCACGCTTGAATACATCGAAACGGTTCATGGGGGATCCGAGCCACCGAAAATCGGCATCCTGACCGTCGATGATGCCTGCGAAAATTTGATCAACAGCCTCAACAAGACCGAGGCAGCAGAGAACCGCTTTAAAATCGTCGCCGTTATTAAATTCGAACCGAACATCGAGAATCCGGAACCGTCACTTCTTAAACTGAAGCGCATGGGTGCGGAATATATTTTCATGCAATGCGCTGCAGCCGATGCCCTTGCGACACTCAGATCCGCTGATCGGATCCATTACGATGTCCCTTTTTTCATCCCTTGGACAACACTGAACGCCGATTCCCTGAATCTGCTTAAAGGATCGGCCCGGCACCCAATAAATATTTCGTTTCCGGGATGCCTGCCCGGAGACGGCACATCCGGCATCCATTTGATAAAAGCGCTGATTGATCGTTATCAATCGGTATCCCGTTTTCATACCGCTTACTGGGAAGGCGTTGCCGCTGCCGCGGTCGTGGCGAGAGCCCTTCAAAAGGCGCATGAAATTCTAGACGTCATTAACGGGCGGAAAATCAACCTGGCCCTTGAAACCTTTCAGAAAGAAGATTTCGGAAAGCTTATCCCCGACATTACTTACACGGATACCAATCACAGCGCTTCATTTGTCACAAGGATTGTAAGGGTTAACAAAAATCGAACGTTCACACCGCTTACAAAATTCTGGAATCCTAAAAGCGAGAAGGTAACCATCGTACCATGAAAGCCTTTCGCGGTGACCCGAGCCTTTTCGCCTCTTCCGACCCCGGAAAGCGACAGGCCCAGCTGGAAATTAGGAACCTGACGCTCAGGTTTGGTGGCATAACGGCTTTGAACAAAATAGACTTCTCTGTTCAAAACGGTGAATTGATTTCTCTTATCGGCCCTAACGGGGCGGGAAAAACAAGCCTTCTGAACTGCCTTTCAGGTGACTCTAAACCGCAGAGTGGAAAAATCATCCTCAACGAAGAGGAAATAACGCACCTGCCGCCGCACCGACGGGCAGCCGCCGGCATTGGCAGAACGTACCAGAGTTTCGAGCTTTTTGAGGAGATGACGGTCCTTTCCAACATGATGCTGGCACGCCATATTCACTTGAAATACAATTTTGCGAAGGCATTTCTGTTTTCCAAGAGCACAAAAGCGAAAGAGGCCCATCAAATACGACTAGTGGAAGAATTGATCGATTTCCTGGACTTACAGACCGTCCGAAAAGAGCCTGTCGCCCGCCTTCCCATGGGCATGCGAAAACGGGTTGACCTGGGCCGTGCCCTTTCCCTGAACCCCAGGATACTCCTTCTGGATGAACCTTTCACAGGCATGACGCTGGAAGAAAAGGACGAAATGGTTCGATTTCTGCTGGAACTGAATGAAATATGGCAACAGACCATTATCTTGGCGGAGCACGACATGTCCATCGTCATGAGCATTTCAAAACGCGTGGTCGTCCTGGATTTCGGCATCAAAATCGCTGAAGGCTCCCCGGATTTCGTTCAAAAACACCCTCAGGTCATAAAGGCTTATCTCGGCAAACCGTAAATTTTAACCAAAATGATTTGGCAACATAAATAGGATATCAGCAGTTCAGTGAAACGCATATGAATAAACCAGAGTACAAATTTGAACGTACCGAGCCGGAAACCCTGTCATCCATGGCTCAGTTTACCCTTCCTCAAATCCTCTTTAAACAGGCAGAGCGTTTGGGTTCCGGGAAAATTGCCATTCGTGAAAAGGCTTACGGGTTATGGCAGTCCATCAGCTGGGATGCGTATTTTCACTACACCAAAAACACCGCGCTGGGGTTGATGGCGCTGGGAATTGAGCGCGGCGAAACGGTTGCGCTTGTCCTTGAGAACATTCCGGAATGTCTTTTTGGAGAATTGGGCACACAAACCGCCGGTGCCATAGCGGTTCCCCTTTTTGCCGCCTCAACCGCGGAAACCCTGGCAAATGAACTCAACCATGTGCAGGCAGCCTATGTTTTTGTCCAGGACCAAACCCAAGTGGACAAACTTCTGGCCCGCCACCAGGAACTTCCCCAACTGAAACAGATCATCTATGTGGATCCCACCGGTCTGAATCTTTATGGGGATGACCCCCGTTTGATCGCTTTCAGTCAGCTACTTGAACTGGGGGAAGATCTAGACAATGAACAGCCCGATCTGTTCATCAAGGAACTGTGGGATGGCAAACCTGAGGATCCGGCCGTGATGTTGAAGACCTCAGGCACAACGGACGCACCCAAACTGGCCATGCTGAGCCACGCCAATTTTACGAATGCCGCTTGCAGGTGGGTTGCAACTGAATCGGTGGGAATTGGGGATGACTGGATTTCCATGTGCCCCATGGCCTGGATACACGAACAGATCTGGGGAGTGGGTATTGCACTTTGCGGCGGTTTGACCATAAACTTTCCTGAAAGGCCTGAAACCCTGCTGGAAGATTTCATTGACATCGGCCCCACGATCGTTACCGGTTCTGTCGGTTTTTGGGAAGATCTTGCATCACAGATCATCGTCTCCATGGCGAACTCCGGAAAGTGGCATCGCATTCTTTTTGATATGGCCTTGGATGCGGCTGATCGAATCACACGTCTTAAATTCCGGGAAAAACCGATTCCCTTTCAACTGAAGCTGAAAAGTGAAATACTCAGAAGAATCGTGACGCGTCCGCTGCTTCAACGGATCGGCTGCGATCGTATTCGTACCGCTTATACCGGTGGGCACCCCATCAGTCCGGAAGTTATCGGAATTTACAGACGCCTTGGATTGAATATGAAGCAGTCATACGGTTTAACGGAAACATGCGGTATGATCCATGTTCATCCCGATGGCGAGGTCAAAACGACCTCCGTTGGAAGACCGTTGCCCGGTGCTGAAATCAAACTGGATCCAAACCGGGAAATCCTGATCGCAAGCGGTTCCAATTTCATGGGATATTACAGGGACCCCGTCCTCACAGCGACGGTCCTGACGGATGGATGGCTTCACACCGGCGATGCAGGTTACCTTGATGAAGACGGTCATCTGGTGATCATCGGCCGCAAGCACGAGATGATCGAAACGGATCATGAACCCGTTTCGCTGGATTTCGTTGAAACACGCATCAAATCAAGCCCCTATATCCAGGAGGTTGTCATTTCCAAAATTGGAGAAAAGGATCTTTCCGCACTCATCGGCCTTGATTTTAGAAACGTACGGCAGTGGGTGGAAAAACGTTTAACGCCCGGCCGCTCCTATGCGGACCTGGCACGTCGGCCTGAAGTTGAAGAAATGATCCGAAATGAACTGGCCACGGTCAACGGGCGACTTCCCGCGCCCTTGAGAATTGAGAAATTTGTTTTACTGTCAGAACCGTTCAATCCCGATGAAAGAGAGGTCACACCGACAGGCAAAACGCGAAGAAAAGTCATCTTCCGGCGGCACAAAAAACTCTTTGACGCCATGCTTTCAAAAGAACAGGAATCGATCCGAACATCAACGACATCAGCTGCCATTGGTGATGAAGAAACCCTGATGCCGGCCGTCAGGGTCGTGATCGTATAAGGCAGGAGGGCCCTCTTTAACCATGGAATTTCTCCTTCAGCTTTCACTGGATGGCGTTTCGCTGGGGCTCCTTTACGGAATTTCCGCCATCGGTTTTATTCTAATCTACAGATCCTCCGGTTTGTTGAACTTTGCTCACGGTGGAATGATTGGATTTGGCGCCTTTCTATTTTTCGCCCTTTCAGCCTGGGCAAACTGGCCCGTTATCATCGCTTTTGCTGTTACTTTAGTCTGCAGCTTCGGCCTGGGACTGATTCTTGAAAAATGGATCATACGCCCTGTTTTCGGAAGGGAAAATCTAATCCACTACATTCTGATAACGCTGGGCCTGGCACTGATGCTGAAAAGTGTTCTCTCTTTTGTGTTCGAAAAAAGTTACCATCATCTTCCCGTTTTTGTTCCCCATGCCTTCTCCCGCGGGTGGTTCGGCTTTCAATTCACCTCGTTTCATATCATTGCGCTGACTGCAGGAATCGGTGTTTTACTTCTCTACCGGTTTTACTTTGCCTTTTCGCCACAGGGAATCTCAATGCGGGCCTTTGCTGAAAACCGGCTCACCGCACGGACGCTGGGGATTCCTGTAAAACGCATTTTGGCCATGTCCTGGGCCATTTCAGCCCTTTTATGCGCCTTAACCGGCATACTGTTGGGCATGATGAACGGCCCTGCCGCTGATTCCCTCAGCGCAGCGGGCCTTAAAATTTTTCCCGTGATTGTTCTAGGTGGCATCAACAGCATCGGGGGCGCCGTCATAGGCGGCATAATAATCGGTCTGCTTGAGACTTTTGTGGGGCCATATGCTTCCCCTCAACTTCAGAATCTCCTCCCCTACATGGCGTTAGTCCTGATCATTGTCATCAAACCCACAGGATTTTCGGGTGATAGGGACTTCAAAAAGAGATGATCACATGCGACAAATGAAAGAAACCGAAAAGCTGAAACCCTTTCCACCTGCTTTTCATTCCCCGGGCAGACTCAAAACCCGCTATGAGGAGGGGTTCAATCGTTTCCGGACGGCACGTGGGCGCCGCTTCATGGTCATCACTGTCATCTGCCTTTTTGGTCTGCTTCCACTTGTCCTCAATGATTATATGCTGCATCTTTTTCATGCGGTCTGCATCTATGCCATTGTCGCCGTCGGCCTCACCATCATGACCGGGTATACGGGACAACTGTCACTGGCTCACGGGGCTTTTTTTGGTATCGGCGCATACACAGCCGCTTCACTTGTCACATGGGCGAGCCTGCCGTTTTTCCTGGTGATCCCCGCCGCCGGGACCGTAGCGACACTTTTTGGGGCACTCTTCGCTATTCCCTCTCTTCGCCTGAAACCCATTTTTCTGCCCATGGCGACACTGGCCGGCCAGTTTATTGTGGAATACATCCTGGTGCATCGGCTATCGTTTGCCGGCGGATCAAAAGGGTTTGTGATGCCAAAACCAGTGCTTGTTGATCTGGGCCTCGAAACAAAACTCTCTCTCTTCTACGTTACCGCCATTTGTCTGCTCATCATCATATGGCTGTCAGACAACCTTTTGAGGAGCAAAACAGGCCGCGCCTTCCGTGCCTTGCGGCAGAATGAGCGTGCGGCGGCCGCAATGGGAATTGATGCATATCGCCACAAACTTTTCGCCTTCGCCGTCAGTTCTTTTCTCGCAGGGCTCGCCGGCGCACTTTTCGCTTATGCAGTGGAAACCATTGTGCCGACGTTTTTCAATCTCACGCTCTCCATCGAATTCCTGGCCATTATGATCATCGGCGGATTGGGCAGCATATCAGGGGCGATCATCGGTTCCGTGGCCATTGTCTTTCTAAAGGAAATTATAGGTGTTGCGGGGGCATTCTCCATGAATTCAAACATTCATGCCGGCGCAGGCCCAGCCATAATCTCCCTTTACGAATTTGTGCTGGGCCTTGTTATTGTCCTTTTCATCATTTTCAAGCCCGAGGGCCTGGCAAGTTTTTACCGGAAAATCAAGCAGGGATTTAATCGTTGGCCGTTTTCCTGACATGGAGAATGAAAGCGAAACCGTCATGAATTCAGCGACTCATCTTCTGAAAGACGCCCTGTGGCAAAAAGATGCTTTTCAATTCATTGATCCTGATCAATTTGAAGACCTTGGTATTGATCCCGATTCCGTGCCTTTGGGGACGTACGCCTCTTTCAGACATCCGTCACAACTCAGGAGCCGATTTGGTGGAAATGCCTATGGAACCGGCTTTTTTGAGGATTATGATCGCCTTAGTTCAAAAGAGATCAAAACGCTCAACAGTATTGCCTTGGACAACCCCGAAGAGGTTCGGACCTATTATAAAGACCTAAATGAAATACACCGAAAGCTGGGCCTGCTGATCCGGTTTTCAAGCCTTGGTTACCCCTACTATCTGATACCCGTACACCTTGTTTCCATTTCCCTGGCGCACATCCAGGCAAAAGTTGAAGAAATCGGAAAGACAGTCGATTTTCACACCAAGAAATATCTGAAGGAATCTTGTGACATCGGCATCCTGACACATCAGGACGATCTCATCCTTCACGAACTTTCTTTTCTCTTTCGAGACCATCGACTCCACATCATCGATTCCCTCGAAAAGCTTCGAACAAAGGATTTGGAGCTGGATATCGTCATACTGACCAATGATCTTTTTGAGACGGTTATGATGGAAAGGTTCAGACCTTCGGGCCGGCAGGCGCATTCAAAGCGGAAATTGGAGCAATACAGCATTTACATATTGTGGAAAATCTGCAACCTGCTTAAACGGAAAGGTGAAATTTTTATCATCGCCGATCATCTTTCAACCAAAGGCAGCCGCACTGCCGAGTTGACATTCAAGACGAAACAGGAAGAAAAGAGATTTGCACTTTTCAGTCACATATTTAAAACCAAAAAGAAGTATAAAATCAAGAATCACAAAGTTCGCGTCAATATCTTTGATCTTCAGAAATATTTGAGTGGCCTTTATTTTGAACAGGAAATGTTCAGCGCGTTGCTCGACGGCAAGTCCCCCGCTGATCTCTCGGTGGAAGAGATCAATGCCCTTCCCTATCTCCGCTATGATTTAGCCGGCTCGCCTTTTCTTGCCAATCAGCAGAAAAACTGGTCCTGGCTTTGTTCCATATTTTTTGATGAAATCATTTTTAAACCATTGGTCCCCGACCGTGTCAAAAATGACTGGAAGAGAAGGTTTTCCTGCAAAGGGTATAATCCCGGGAATATGCTGATTTTCCTTGGTCAAAAGAAGCCACTTGAAGATGCCGTCAGGGAAATAAAAAAGGATGTGGTTGCATCCAGGCTGGCCGGCTGTACATTTGATCTTGTGGCCGATTACCGGAATTCACTGGAGTTCGTTCTTCGAACCCTCAGGGTCGTTCATAATTTTAAGCTGGGAAATTATGGTTCCCTCCCACGAGTTTTCATGGATCGCTTACGGCAACCCTTGGAAAACAAAAACAGAAGGTTCGAAGCGCTCGGTCATATCATCAGACTCACAAACAATATCAAACGGTTGGAAAAAATAGCCGTTTATCTGAACCCGGACAAAATTGAGGGGCCGGAAACCCGATTACTGTCCAATCTTGAAGCGCTTACGTGTTTTGGATTTTCGCATGATGAGCTGAAAGAAATGATTCTCATTACCCTGGGGCATACAACATTTGGACGGATCATAAGCGGCAAAATGTCCGAAAGATCACTCAAACCTGTCTCTGATATGGCGAGCACCTACGATCCGCAAAAGGCTCTCAATATGCTCCGGTATTGCCGTTTAATGACCGTCGCCGAAACAAGCGCTGCCGGAGGGCGCCAATTCTCCAAAGAGCAACTTGCCTTGCTCTTTGAATTATACGAGTCCACCGTCCGCGTGGTGGTCAACCAGGAACTGGATTGGGCACAACTCCTGGATGAAAAGACCATCGCCATGGGTGGCATCCGCAATCGGATTATCAAAAAGATTTTGACCATGATGGGGCATTTCGAGTTTCTGGAAAACTGGCCGGAATTACGTCAAAAAGGTTCCATGGAAAAAGAGGCGCTGGCCGATTATGACGACCGAAAGATGGCTAAAATAGAAGAGGTTATTCACCTTGTCAACATCATCGAAACATTTGAAGCAAAACACCTTAAACATGATCCCCTCTACCTGCCAGCCTTTTACAGAAAGTTTCTGGAGCTGGAATTTCACGGAACCAGTCATCTGTTCGGAAGGATGGACAGCAGTCTCAATGTATTTGTGCTGCTATGGATTACAGTGAACCTGGCCCGTGGGGAATCGGTTAATTTCAATCCCATTCTGGCGGACGTTAAATATGCCGAAATGGACAAACGGATTCAAAAAGTTCAGAAAGAGGCATCAACCATCAGCCTCAGACATCTGAATCTTGACCTCCTGGAACACTTCAAAGAACAGCTGACGCAAGACCGCCCCTCATTTATCATGGGTACGGGATTTCAGCTCAAGATGTCTTCTCAGGATAGAACGCTGAAAATTGCTTACAGGGACCTTGACAAAAGCCTCAAGGAAGCCGAAATTCTTTCTCACAAAATTGCAGACCTTTCCATCAGCGAAATTTCCGCTGAAGACATTGGCAAACTGGAGCTGGTGTTTTCCGATCTGGAAATGTTTTACCAGAGTCAGCTCAGGGCCGCAAAAGATACGCTCAGGAACCTCAAAATCCCTGCACGACAGCGAAGATGGTTCGAAGGCACCGGGAAAATACGGCAAACCCTTTGGCGGCGTTTTATCAAAGTCATGTTCCAAGCGGCGTATCTTCACTCCGACCTTTATTATCTTCGCCGGCACGCCCCTGCCTTTCTCAACTTTCTGCTCCCGGAATTCGCCGCCCTTGAGAACGTCGACCTTTCCGCCAACCTTCATCTCAATTCTCCCATAACGGATTATATTCTGGCTGCAACCCGGAAATTTCAAGCGCTGGTACGCCACGACAAACAGAATTTTCAAAATTTGAGGCTCATGCACCGACTTGCCCGAAAGGAATTCGGCCCCATGGCCACCGGCATCATGGGTGTCAGCCAGCGACAAGTGGAAGAGCTGGAAAAAATCGTTGAGAGACTCAGAAGGGAAGAGGACCTATTTAAGGCCATGACCTGCTCATTTGTATTTCAGGATGTGGGAAGAATTCCGGGGCTGAGAAGGAAGTACGGAAAAGAAATCAATCCCGCGGATCCTGCCGGTTCCGGGGCATATATAATCGAGAAAGAAGAGATCGGGAAAAAATACGGACTCAATGGCGCCAGCACGGATTACCTCATTTTCCTGGTGGACAACCATGATTTGATTCACCATATCATCAATGGGGAAGTTTCTTTTGCCACATTGTCGTCCGTTCTTAAAAGGCGGGACAAGAATCTCTTCGATGCCTTCTTCATCGTAACGTTTATTACGCTGAGCGCCATCAAAGAGGATCTGATGTTGGAAGACCTCGCCCGTTGGATCTTTAAAACCCGTGCCGTTTGTCACGGCATCATTGCTGAAAAAACGACCCTTGACAGACAGCTCGAACGCGCCGTCATGAAACGGGGGAGTTTTTTTTATGCCATTGAAAAATACCGGCAGAAAGGGTTGCCCAAAGGCGTTACACCTTCTGACTATCTGGTGTCCGGCGAGTGGAGCTCCCTTGAAAAAGCCAAACAAGTTCGAGCCGGAAGAATGATTCTGGCTACGGAAAGGATCTTCAGGCTTCGCGGCATTCGATATGTCGAGTTCCGAGACCTGGCCAGGCTCATGATGAAGGTGCCCCTTAAATATATTCACAAAAAGAGAAAGTTTCACAGCGTGGGTTTTGCAACCTTTGAAAAAGAGGTCTATGAAGCCTTTCGCATCTACAAAACCCTTCAATCCATGCAGGAGAGCATGCGTCATTTCATGCTCGAGGAGCTGGTCAACGACAAGGTCCGGATATACGGTTATGAGAAGGTCAGCGGGTATCTGAGTTACAAAAACCAGCTCAAGCTGTTACTGATCGGACTTGCGGGCACCCGAAAGATAAGGTCCAATGAGAATCCCATATGCCTCAATTTCATGCAAATGGGTAAAACCGTAGAACAACGTTACGAGGCGATCAATGATTGCTTAAATGGCATTCCGTCACTGGAACTCTGGGAAGATGACTCCCAACTGGACCATCTTTTCAGCGGCAACACCGGAATCTTGCTGAAAAAGGAAAAACATCCCAATGTTCTGTCGATTGTATTCCAAAACCGAGTAAACATCACCCGGAAAATTGATCATATGTCCTCCATAAACGATCTGGAACAGCTCAAAATCTATTTTCACTACAGCCTGAGCGCCTTGAGAAACTACCCTTTTTTCACGGAGGATTATGAAATCCTTCTTGAAAAGGCTTTTGAAAAGAGAATGGTGGAAATTACCGATCTGATCCTCGACCGAACCCAGAGCCGGATGGATTCGGTCAAAGACTTTGAGGACCTTTACAATTTGTTCAACAACCTCCTTGAAAAATCCAGGGATATCGGTTTTTCCCCTGAACAGGAGCACCGCTTAAACGACCTTTACGAAATGCGTAAAAACACATTAAAACGAAAAAAATCCTCTGAAATTGAGAGCATCCTGGATAAGATAACCAATGTTCAGGAGCTCAAAAGATACTGGGACAGCACCAAATGGTTCCTCAAAGGAAATCGCCGGTTCTTCGGAACAGAGTATGAATTTGAGGTTGCACAAAAATTTGACAACACAAACGAGAGAATATCCACTTCAAATGTTGAAAAGCCGCCCCCCAACATACACTGACCACACCTGATTTCCACAACGGTTCTACTTGTCAGGTCAACTTGCCGACCGCATCCAGAATCTCCTGGTAGTCAGGCTCTTCCGCCACTTCTTTCACCAGTTGTATGTATTGAATCATTCCCTGGCGGTCGATCACAAAAACAGCTCTTGCCAGCAATTTCAACTCTTTTATAAGCACACCGTAAGCGCGTCCGAAAGCCATGTCGCCATAATCGGAAAGGGTGATCACCTTGTCGACCCCTGCTGCCCCGCACCATCTCTTTTGCGCAAACGGGAGGTCCATGCTCACCGTAATGACGACCACATCGTCTCCCAGTGCCCCCGCCTCTTCATTAAACCTCCGTGTTTCCATATCACACACCGGCGTATCCAATGACGGAACCGCAGAAATGATGCATACCTTCCCCCTGTAAGAAGATAGTTGAACAGGCGCAAGATCGTTGTCGGCCAATGAAACATCGGGAGCCTCATCACCAATTTTGAGTTCCGGGCCCAGCAATGTGAGCGGATTGCCTTTCATGGTAATTTTTCCGGTGCGCTCCTCCAATCCTTTTTCGTTTGTCAGGACCGCCATGTTAGATTCCTCCATTTTTCGGGATCATCAATCAACTCTATTAAAAGCTTTTGCCAATGCGCCACACACGGGACATTTGTCCGGCGCCTCGTTTTCACAGGTATAACCGCACACGGAGCACACATAATAGCAATCCACATCTTTAGGATTTTCCAGACTATCCAGTGCCTTTTTGTAAAGCCCAGCATGTATTTTTTCCACGTCATTTGCAAAGGAAAAGGACCGCTCGGCTGCTTTATGCCCCTCTTCTTGTGCTTCCGCAATCATCGCCGGATACATTTCCTTGAACTCGTGTGTTTCACCGTCAATGGCGGATTGGAGGTTTTCAGCAGTGGACTTCACGCCATTAAGCGTTCTCAAATGCGCATGGGCATGAACCGTCTCGGCCTCAGCGGCCGCGCGAAAAAGCTTCGCTGCTTGAGGATAGCCTTCATTGTCGGCCTTTTTTGCAAAAGCGAGGTATTTCCGGTTGGCTTGTGATTCACCTGCGAACGCTTCCCAAAGGTTGTCTTCCGTTTTGCTCATGATAATATCTCCTTTCATCTGTTGAAATAAATTATAACCCTTTCAAAATTTAGTCCTTTTAAATCTTTAACAACCGGCATTTATCTCCGGCGGTCTTCTCGATTTTTTCTTGGCAGGCGCCTTTGGACCCGCTGGTTTTGTTTTGCCTTTGGGGATCGCCTGCGTCACCTCACTCCCGGGGTTGACACCTTCAAAAACCGGAAAACCGGCGTCAATCCAGGCCTGGCTCCCGCCCTCAAGATTTCGAACAGCCTTGAACCCCTTTCGTTCCAGAACACCCACCGCCATGCTGGACCGGTAGGCGGAATTGCAGACAACCACCACAGGCGCCGCCGGATCCAGTTTTTGAGATTGTTCAGACAGGTGGTTTAGAGGCAGATTCAGGACCGTACCGATTTTCAACGCCATCCACTCGTTGGGCAGCCGCACGTCCACAATAAGCGGTGCATCCCCTTTTTGCATCATTGCATGAAGGGCCGAAGGCGTTATGGGTTGGCTGACCGTGATGGGCATTTTGGCCTCTTTCCACTGTTTCAGAGACATAATTTCCGGCGTATAACCAATGCGATGAAGCCGCAGCAAACCTTCTTTCAACTGTTCTTTGCTACCCACCAGCACTATTTTTGATCCCCAGGGCACCATGGTCCCCACCCAGGTTTCCAGCCGCCCCCTGAGGGCGATGTTTACCGAATTTGGGATATGGCCGGCCGCATAGGCATCCGCATCTCGCAGGTCCACCACATAGGCCTTTTCAGGATCCGTTAAATCCATATCCGGGGCTGCCTCCGGTGGCAGACCTGCACTCCATTTGACCGGCGGGGGCCCCTGCTTGTTTAAAGCCGCATTGTGTTTAAAGTACTGGGGTGCTTCCGGAAGATCCTGGATCAGAGCCGCAACGAATTCCCCCTTTTTCTGATACTTCAGATAGGGATTCGTGGCCTTCTCCTCCCCAATGGTGCTGAAGGGTTTGTCTGATAGATGTGCGCCGCAGAGAGAACCGGCGCCATGGGCCGGAAAAACCTTCACACTGTCTGCCAGCTTGGAAATCTTGTTTTGCCACGCGTCAAAAAAGGCGGAGGCCAGCCAGGCAGCAGAAGCGCTTCCACCCATGAGATCCGGTCGCCCCACACTCCCGACAAACAGCACGTCACCTGTAAACATCAATTCCGGTACATGGGCGTTATCCGGCCCATATACCAGGGCACACATGCCGTCGGGTGTGTGACCCGGGGTTTCCAGGAACTTTACCAGCGCTTTTCCCACCTGAATTTCGGTTCCTTCCCGAATCGGTTTGAAAGGGTACGCCGCACCACTTTTATGGCTTTGGTAAACGGGACACTTCAGCGCATTGACCAGTTCCATGTGACCCGCCACAAAATCCGCATGAGAATGGGTCAAATAAACCCCTATAATTTTGGCCCCTTCTCTCTTTGCCACATCCAGAATAAAGGAAATATCCCGGCAGGGATCCACAACGAGGGCTTTGCCTTCGCTGATCAGCAGATAGGAATATATGGAGAGGACGGGCAGCTCCATCTGGATCACCTTGAATCCAGGGAACGGGTAGGTATCGACCACGTAATATCGGGATGCATCCAGACTGTGCGTTTTGGATTCGGAATCCTGAATCGCTTGGCCCACTGCTCCGAAACCAAGCAAGAAAACCAGTGAAAGCATTATAGACAGCGTCATTAACAACGGTCGTACGCTTTTCCCCATTGACTCTTTCCTCCTCAATTATTTGGATCGTAATTTATCTTTCGGCCTCTCGAAACGATTCCCTCCAACATATTCATACCCACAGCGACTCGATTAGAACAGATCCTGAACCCAGGAAAGGGCAGCGGCCACATTGGGGTATCCGATTGTCGGCACCAGCAAAATCACGGCATGGCGAACCTCCTCCGGACTTGCACCGGCCTCTATGGCACGCCTTGCGTGGCTGTGTACGGCGCCTTCGGATTTCTGAGTTGCCGCGGCCGCCAGTTTGATCAGTTGCGCCATTTTCGCATCCAGCGGTCCGGCATTCTGAACCGCTTTTCCCAGCTGATCAACTGCCTGCATGACATCTTTATAGTCTTTCTGTAATTTCTGGTAAAACTTAGGCATCTCACTCATGATGAATCCTCCTCAAAAGACCTTCCGAACATGGGTTATTTCAAAAAAACACCACTAAAATGTAGGTCATACGATAGAGACTGTCAAGCATAAGTCAAACATCCCGGGTTTCAATGACCCGCATGGATTTCCATTTCCCCCCCTGAAAGCGTATGAGAAAAATGATGCTCAGCACGATCACATAGGCAGACACATTGATCCATGAGGCCATCACCCCCCACCCCATCACAATCACTCCCAGGTATGTGGGTGTGACCAGAACCAGCACTGAGGCAATAACGATGGCGAACATCACATATCGCGTGTCCCCGGCCCCTTTGATGGCGGACGCAAAAACCAGGTTCATGGTATCAAAAATCGAATACACCGCCACAAACCTGAGCAGCAGAACGGTAAGGCTGTAGATCTCTTTGAAATCCGCCGCATCCGCTCCCGCTACGAAGGGAAGGACAAAAAGTTCCGGAACAAACAGATAGGCCAGCGCAATAACGGACATGTAGGCAAAGGTCAGATGAAATCCGGAATAGACACTGGTGGTCGCCATTTCCGGACGGTTTTTGCCTAAGTATTGCCCCACAAGGACCGATATGGCGATGCTGGACCCAATCATGGGCAGAAAGGAAAGCGTGCTGATGTTGAGAGCAATATTGGTGGCCGCCAGGCTGACCGTGCCCAAGCGTCCGATCAGAAGAACAAATACCGTAAAACCGCTTATATCCAAAAAAAACTGAACTCCCGATGGAAACCCGAAGCGGAGCAGGCGGACAAAAAGGTCCTTTTCAAAGCGCCATCCTCTAAGGGTATGATATTTTTCGTCGTGGAGAGGTCTGCAAACCAGCGGGATGTAGACCAGCAGAGAAAAAACCCCGGACAGAACAGTGGCAATTCCCGCGCCACGAATCCCCATTTCCGGAAATCCCCACGAACCGAACACCAGAATATAATCCAGTAAAAGGTTGACGCCCGTTGCCATTATGTTCACCCACATCACGGGCCAGGTTCGACCCCTTCCCGAGAAAAAACCGGCAAGCGCCGTTGAAGCAATCATGGGGCCCGCACCCAGACAAAGGATTCTGAAATATTCCGTCTCCAATTGCCGGATGTTTGCTTCATGACCCACGAGGCGAAAGATCGTTTCCGAAAAGGGGGCCAGCAGCATGATCCCAAATCCTCCCAGAGCCGAAACATAGACACCCTGCCAGACGGCCGGCCCGATCCGATGCTTTTGATCTGCCCCGAAGTACTGGGCCACGAAGGTGTTCACGTATCCCGCCGTTCCGACAAAAAGGCTCATAACGCAGAAATTGAGCATCCCGGCCGGCATGGCGGCAGCAATGGCCTCCAGCGAATACCAGGAAAGAAACATGCGATCTACAAAGTGCTGCACCGAAAGGGCCCCGGTACTCAAAATCAGGGGAAAAGCGATGACCAGGAACTGGCGGTAACCGCCCTCGCTGCGCCATCTTTTCTTAAATGCTTCCATTATTCTCATCTATCAATACCGAGCTCGCTTTCTTTCTTCCAGGTTGCCTTTGTTGGAAAAATTCAGTATGTACTAAATACAGAAACACAGTCATTAACCTATTGAAATCACCTTTTATTCTAATTTTCCATTTTCTCAGGGTGCGTTTTGGGTGCGTTTGGGTGCATGTCTAAATCATCCACCTGATTCTTGAATTTTCCCGGTATCCAATGGGTATAAATGTCAAAAGTGACTTTAATAGATGAATGCCCCATTTGGTAACTCACGTCTCCGATATCATGGCCCTTCAGTAACCGGATAGTGGCGTAGGAATGCCTAAAGTCGTGAAGCCTCATTTTGGGCAACCCGGCTTTTTCCAATATCTCGAACATGGCTTTTCGGATAGGCGGCATACTCATGGGTTTTACCTTATTGCCTAAAGAAAAACACCACTCGGAAAAAGGCCTTCCAAATTTTAGGGCGTTTATCTGTTTTTCTTTTTTCAAGGCCCTCAAGGTCTCGGACAAATGAGGTGTCATATCAACGGTTCTGATTTGTCCGTTCTTTGTTGCGTCCATAACGGTAGTCTGGAATATGTGCCTTTTCAAAACCAGTTCCCTGGACTTAAAATCAATATCCTTCCACTGAAGCCCTAAAAGCTCCCCGATCCTCACTCCAGTTCTGAGTAACGTCAAGAAATGCGGGTAATAGACCCCCTTCCGGTAATCCTTCGCGGCCTCCAGAAAAAGAAAAGCCTGATCTTCAGTAAACGGTTTGATGTCAATGGATCTACGCTTTGAATGAGAAATGCCGCTCAAAGGGTTCACTTGAATCAGTTCGTCATCAATAGCATGTTGAAAGATTTTACTCAAAGGTGATTTGATCAACTGAAAACTGCTTTCCTTCATGCCTTTCTTAAGAAGCCGATCAAAAAACACCTTCAAGTCTCTCCTTTTGATCTGGTCAATTTGATGATCCCCCAACTTTGGGTATACATGCCGCACCATTGTCCCTTTGTATCTTTCCAGAGTAAACCGGTTCATTTTGTGCGGCAATTGAAACCATTCCTCCGCATATCTTTTCAAAGTGGGAACCTTTTTATTGAAAGCCTCCATATCAAGAATTCTGAGGGTCAACCGGGCCTCAAGCTGCTTTGCCACGTCATGAGCAAGCTTCATGTCCGCGCCGATCTTCTTTGATTTCCTGACCCCTCCGTGATTGATAAATACCCAATAAATTCCTGACCCCTTCGGTTTCTCTCTGACTCTTACTCCCATAAGTCCCTCGCTTTCTCCCCGTTTGGTTAATGCCCAGAAGACCGGGCAGGGTCCCCGGTGTTCGCTGATCAGGCTATTCTGGGCATTTTCACCTGTTTTAGGCCCTTTGCCAGACCATTCGTTTACCCGAGAACATCGATTCTCGTGGATCTGGTGAAGCGGACTTTTTACGGTCGTCGAGTAGACCGGTTTCTTCAGCAACCTTAACGCAATATGCCTCAGACTACGCCCTCGCCGCACGCGGCTACTACGTATCATAAGACCACATGAGATTGGTAGCAGTTGGCCCCGGCCCCTCCCAGAACCGTGCTTGCGCTATTTACGCACACGGCTCCTCATGAGTACGCTTCACGATTAAGCGAAAAGGTTTACCGTAATACGGGGTTGCGGCAGAGGAAACTTTTTAAGAAGTAGGTTAAACTTCTCCCAGTTCATACACCCTCGTTTACCTCGCCTGTTCAGCCATTTGAACAACAGACGATGAACCTCATAGGAAAACCGGTTGAGACCTTTTGAATTGTCCGTGACTCCGTAGTAGGCAAAGTGTCCCTGCAATTTCGAGCCTACCTTACCCATTAGCTCATCGGTCGGCAGGGTCCGGTTGGCTTTCAGCCAATCCCTAAACATCCGAATTTTGGCGGTAAACTTCTTGCGAGAAGTGATCCGTTTCATCCGGAATTTCCTGCCGTTCCTGGACCGGCTGCAGTAGTGCGTGAATCCAAGAAAATCAAAGGTAGACGCCTTGCCACCGCGGCTATCGGCCTTGGATTGTGCATATGGACCAAATTCGATGGTCTTCGTCTTTTCAGGCGATATCTCAAGGCCAAACTTGGAAAGTCGCAGATCCAGTTCCTTTCGGAACCGTATCGCATCTGCCTCACGCTCGAAACATACAACAAAGTCATCGGCGTAACGGATTATCCGACTTTGGCCATGACAGCCCTGCTGAAACACTCGCGTGAACCAGATGTCCAGACTGTAATGCAGATAGATATTGGCAAGTACTGGTGAAATAATCCCGCCCTGAGGCGTTCCTTTGTCACTGGCAATCTCTTTGCCTTCCTCCATTATACCTGCTTTGAGAAACCGCTTGACGTAGCGCAACACTCGTTTATCTGCTATTCGGTGGCCGAGAAATTTAATCATCCAATCGTGATCAACATTATCAAAGAACCCTTTGATATCTGCGTCCACAATATAGTGAACCCGGCATCCCTCAACCTCTTTGCTGAGTGCCCTCAACGCGTCATGACACCCGCGACCGGGCCGAAATCCATACGAATCGTCAATGAAATCCTGCTCGTAGATCGCCGAAAGCACCCGTGTCAATCCCGCCTGTACCAGCTTATCTTCAAGGGCTGGTATGCCCAGCGGTCGTTTCTTGCTACTCCCCGGTTTAGGAATGTACACCCTGCGCACCGGCAATGGAATATACGCCATCCGATGCAATTTTCCGACCAGAGCGTTTAGGTTCTCGCCAAGTTTTTCCCCATATTCCTTCTTGGTAACCTTATCAATGCCAGATGCTGCGTCTTTGCGCAGCTCCTGGAAACATTCCCGCAACATCTCCTCGTTCATCAGATGAAACAGACTGGTGAATCGGCATTCATCTTCTTTGCGGGCCTTCTCCGCTATGCGTTGTAATTTCGTTTCCACCATTTCTCTATTTCTGAGCATAGATGATGTGTCCTCGCAACACTGTTACTCATGTGACGTCCTTTCCTCCAGCGGAGTTACCCGCCTTCTCAGGTACTACGACGCCATCCGACTTCCCCTGCCCCGTTTGCCATTCTCCCTTTATTATCGGTTGGCCGGCATACTCGCTTTTAAGCAAGAGCGCAGAGAACCTCCCGGGTTGCCGCATATTCGCAATGTCCGACATGCCATGGTCTCAGACCCCGGAGAGGCGCCATTGACTTGCCATTCGCCAATGGTCATTTTGACTTCCGTCAAAGTTAAAACGTCGTCCCTCTCAACTAATCCTTTCGAGGCTCAATCCCTTCAACCTTATGGCTTACGGCCTATCGTCTCGCTGTCCTACGCTTAATCTCGGGGATTACTCCCGTCGATCCAAGGACTCACTACCCAGTGGCTGGCCAGCCTTCCGGGGCGGGATTCACACCCGCTAAAATATGCGACCTTGACCGGCCGCACAACCAGTTGATTTTTAAATAATTCCGTCAAAATGTTATCAGCGTATGGATCATGGGTAAAGGTTGTCATGAATCACCATCAGATCATCTCGTATCTCTTCAAGGATCAAACCAAACCCTATGCATTCATCATCATCGACGTTCAAAAATCTCCCTGAAATGGCGCTCAATTTCGATTTCATTTTGATAATGGCGCTTGAAAAGTCTTTTTCTCAATGTCACCTTCTGCGATCATTTCATCCCCTTTTCAAGGGTCAAGCAAATCAAGCATACCTGTCAAATAGGTATTCGCCGTTACTGATGTAACCGTGCCCTGGGAGGCGATACCATTTTGAGCCGCTTATTCTTGATGCTCCCCGTTTTTTTCGATATCGTTTCTTGTTTTCCCCATTACGACTACTTTCAATGACCTGGCCACAAGCTTCTTAATACATTTGTCTTTTTCATCACTACGAACGATGGATTCCGGGACGCCATTGACAGCAGAACAATACCTGTTCATAACTTCAGCACACAAAAAAGCGTCATCGAAATAGCTGATATAATCTTTTTCAAATCCCCATAAAATAACATCAGCTCCCGAACTCCTTTTCCTTTCCCAATAACTATCAAACTGGGCAAAGGCGGCACGGCTTGCATACGACTTATCTTTATTGACTTCCGCTGCTGCCTCATACTCCTTGTTTAGATCTTTTAAAGACATGCCAACATGATTGATGATTTGTCCAACAGCATGGATTTCGTCCCCCTGCAATTCGACTGCGTGATGATCCAAGCCCATTATGAGACCACCGAGAGCTGTGAGAACAGACCCTGATGGCCACCCAAAATCCCCCACTTGTGGCCACCTCAAAATCCCCCACCCAGCCAGTCTGATTTTCCAGTAGAGATTGCTGAAAAAGGCGACAGAACGTAACTACTCCCATTTGTGAAATCCACGAATGGGGGAAGGAAGGATGAACGTTTTGAAGCCGAATTTGAAAGCAACAGTCATAACATTACTGGAAAAGGGACTCAGTCAACGCGAGATCAACCGGAAGACCGGGATCAACCGAAAAACCATCCGGAGATATGCTCAGCTGCATCATCGGGCAATTTTTGAAGAAACTGAGTCTTCAATCTACCCCACTTTAGAAGGGGTGGACACCGGGTCTTCGGTTCTTCCTGTTCAAAATCCCCCACCCCGGCCACCGGCTTTGGAGAACCCTCCGAAGAATGGTTCGGCCTGCGAACCGCATCGAAAGTGGATTGAAGAACAACTGAGGCTGGGTCGAAACGCCATGGCCATCTACCAGGACCTGGTGGAACTGTTCGCATTCACGCATCAATACAACAGCGTAAAGCGGTTCGTTCGAAGACTCAAAAAAAAGGACCCGCGTCAGTTTGACCGACTTGAATTTCTTCCCGGAGAAGAGGCCCAGGTTGACTATGGAACAGGAGCGCCGACGCTTCATGACAGCGGAAAACATCGCTGGCCTCGCTTGTTTGTCATGGTGTTGAAATATTCCGGGCGGGCCTTCCGGAAAGTGGTGTGGAAATCGAGCAAGGAAACATGGTGCAGGCTGCATGAGGAAGCATTCCGGTATTTTGGCGGATGCCCGGGATATGTAGCCTTGGATAACCTTAAGGAAGGCGTGATCAAGCCTGATATTTATGATCCCGAGCTTAATACGTTATATGCCGCGATGTTGTCTCATTACGACGTTGCGGCAGACCCGGCAAGGGTGAAGGATCCGAACCGAAAAGGGACGGTGGAAAACGGGGTTAAGTACACACAGAATACCGCCCTGAAGGGCCGGAAATTCGATTGTATTGACGCTCAGAATGATTGGCTCATGCATTGGGAAAAGCGCTGGGCGGCGCCTCGCATTCATGGCCGGGCCAAAAGACAGGTTGAAGAAATGTTCCAGGAGGAAAAACCCTGCCTTCTGCCTTTGCCCTTGTCGCCGTTTGTGTATTTTCGACAGGAAATCCGGACGGTTTACGATGACGGCACCATCCAGTTGGACAATTGTTACTACGCCGCCAATCCGGCGCCCCTTTACAGTCAGGTGGTGGTAAGGGTCTATGACAAAGAGATCGAAATCCTGGACCCTCAACGGATGGAAGTGATTCGCCGCCATCCAAAGGGTCGTATGCCGGGGTCCCTTTTGATGGAACCGCGGGACCGAATTTTTAATCCCTCCCGGCAAACGGACAGGTTGCTGGCACGGGCCGAAGCCATTGGACCCCATACATTCTCATTGTGTGAAACGTGGTTTACCGAAGAAGGCCGAAGCGGCCAGCGCCGGATGTATGGCCTGATCAATCTGGTCCGGCACTACCCGGCAAGGTATGTGGAAAAAGCCGCCGAACTGGCAAAGGCAAACGGATTGAAAAGCTCCAAGGCATTGCGGCGTATGGTGGAGCGCATGGCAGACGATGAAAAAAAGACGGAACAACTCACCCAGAACCATCCCCTGATTCGGCCGGGAGAAGACTATGCGGCTTTCTGGAATCAACATGCTGCTGGAGGATCATCCCGACCGATTGTTACCGAATCTCGGGTAAAACTGTCTCAGGTTTGGGAACAGGCCAGCTGGCTGGAGGTGATAAGGGTTTTTGACCTTGAGGTGGATCCTAAAAGGAGCCGCCGGGACGATGAAATATGGATCAAATCGCCCTTTACCCATGAAGAGAAGGCCTCAATGCATGTCAGTTTGTCGGAGAACATTTTCAAGGACTTCAGTAGCGGCAAAGGGGGTGGCATCATGCAGTTCTGCCGGGAGATGCTGCTCCAAAAAGGCCGGGAAATGACCATGTCCGAGGTGGCCCGGTGGATGGTTAAAGAAGGGATTGCGACGGCAAATCATCCGAAAAGTTTGGTCAAACAGAAAGAGAAAGCCGCAAACACAGGTACAAATCCAGCCATTAAAATCGATTTGCGTCGTTATTTGCGAACCGATCATCCTGAGTTATGCAGGCGGGGCATATCGGCCACCACCTGTCGATACCTGGGGTGTGGGTTTCTCCCCCGGCGGTCATGGGCGAAGACAGGTTCACCGCTTAACTCGCGGCTGGTGTTTCAGGTCCGTGGTGTAAGAGAAAATGGCCAGGGTCTTCAACCGGTGATTCTCACCCATACGGGACGAGCACTGAGTATGGAACAAGAAGAGCTCAATGGAAAATACTGGAGTTATCCGTTTAAGAAAGCCTGGGAGATCTACAACCAGGATAACATCCTGCTGGATGAAGCGGCACTGGGTCAAACAAATATGTTCGGCTTGATCCTGACAGAAGGATTTTTCGACGTAGCAAAGCTTGTGGAGGCCGGTTGCCGCAATGCCGTGGCGCTAATGGGAAATGCCATCTCCTTGGGGCAGATCGAGCGGTTGGTGTGGATCCGTTCCCGGGTTCGGTTTCCTCGCATCCTGTTGTTTTTGGACCGTGATCCGGCGGGGAAAACTGGGGCTTTGCAGGTACGGGAAAGGCTCTTTCACCACGGTTTTCCCGTCACTGTATTTGACTGGGAACAGTTGGTGTCTTTCAATGGTGAGAAACCCAAGCCCATTCCGGAATCCATAAAGGACCCGGCGGACATGTCGGTGGAACAGATTCAAACACTACGCAGGCACGGGATATTTTGAAAACAGGATGAAGGAGGAAACATGAACATGTCACTGGCTGAAATGGAAAAGCATCTCAAAACCCTCCGGCTCCATGGTATGATCGCCACCCTGGAGACCCGAATCGTCCAGGCCAATCAGGGCGCTTCTTTTACTGAGGTCTTTGCCTGTCTGATCCAGGACGAACTGGATTACCGAAAAAGTCGCCTTACACAAACGCGCCTCAAGGCATCCGGTCTCACGGAGCAACCCACCCTGACCGAGTTTGATTGGGGCTTCAATCCGAAACTGCCCAAGATGGACATCTATGAACTGGTGAGCGGAAAATTTATCCGGGAGGGACACGATGCGCTTTTAATCGGATCCCCAGGGACAGGGAAAAGTATGATCGCCAAAACGGTTGCTAACGCCGCCATCCTTGCGGGATACAAAGTGGTGTACCGGGAAGCCCACACCTTTTTCGAGGATCTTTTTGAAGCCACTCAACTTAAACGGAGGAAAAAGATCAGCAAACTTTTTTCCGAAACCGATCTGCTGATCATCCAGCAATTCCCGGTTGCTGTTGAAAGGCCCAATATCAGTGTAACTTGAAATTCGCTTTTCGTAAAGCCTTGGCATTGAAAGTTCTTGAAAAAGCGCATTATGGAGTTCTTTTTCAAAAAAAAGCGTCAAAACTGCAAATAAATTTCAGGAAAACCTGGACATTTGGCGAACGATGGTTCATGATTCACTCCCATAAATGTCATGAAACATCAAAGCCAACAGAAAAAGGGAAGGTTAGCTTCTCGAAAGTATCTTAGTGCTGATCCACTGTTCGAGGGTCTGCATAAAGATTTTTTGGGAGTATCGGACTACCGTGAGGGTAATCCGGAAATATCAATGGCAGACGCCTTGATGTCTGGCTTTGCCGTTTTCTCTCTCAAAGATCCGTCCCTGCTTGCTTTTGACAAACGAAGACAAGCCGCTGAGAATTTAGAAAGCATTTATCATGTAGAAAGTATACCTTGTGACTCGCAGATGCGAACGATTCTGGATGAAGTAGACCCTGTGGAAATTCGACCTGCGTATAAGAATATTTTTAGTAAATTGCAAAGAGGCAAAGCTCTGGAGCGCCTGGCTTTCTTCCAGGGATGCTATCTGTTATCTTTGGACGGAACAGGCTACTTTTCCTCGAAGAAAATTTTCTCTGATAATTGTCTGCAAAAAGTAAACAAAAAGACCGGCGAAATCACCTATTACCAACAGATGCTGGGGGCGGCAATTGTTCATCCCGATCTCAAAGAGGTCATTCCGTTAGCCCCGGAGTTCATAATCAAACAAGACGGCCAAAGCAAGAACGATTGTGAGCGTAATGCCGCAAAACGTTTCTTCGACAGTCTTAGAAAGGACCATCCACACCTGCCCGTTATCATTACCGAAGATGCCCTAAGTTCGAATGCGCCACACATAAGGGAGGCGGAAAAATACAATCTTCATTACATTCTGGGTGTGAAGAAGGGGGATCATCCTTTCCTGTTCAGAAAAGTGGAAGAGGCACAAGAAAATGGCGAAGCTGTTCAATTTGAATTGGTCGATAATGATAATCCGCAAAAAACGCATCGTTTCCTTTTCGTTAACCACCTCCCCCTGAATGAATCAAATCAGGATTTGCTGATCAATTTCCTGGAATACTGGGAAATCACGTCAGAAAAGACGCAACATTTCAGCTGGGTTACTGATTTTACCATAACAAAGGGAAACTCTTATGAACTTATGCGAGGCGGTCGTGCACGCTGGAAAATAGAAAATGAGACGTTCAATACCCTCAAGAATCAAGGCTATCATTTCGGTCATAACTATGGGCTCGGAAAGAAAAATCTGAGTGTAGTTTTTGTGATGCTCATGATGTTGGCCTTTTTGGTTGACCAAACACAGCAGCTCTGTTGTCCCCTGTTTCGAGCTACATGGCATAAGATGGGTAGCAAACGAGAACTTTGGGATCGTATGCGATCCTTGTTTAGAGATTTTGCGTTCAAATCGATGAGGATGCTTTACGAAGCCCTTTTTTACGGGATGAAATTCCAACCGCCGATAATTTTATATGATGACGATTGAATGCAAGATGCACTATACCAATGAAAAAAAGCGTCAATTCCAGAAAAATTGGTATTTGCCGGTAAGGGACATCTGTGCGGTAAATCATATGGGATTGGTTTTAGGTCTTTTTTTTGCCCCTTGTTTCATCAAAAATTGACCGGCCAAACGAGGAATTTCAGCTAATTCTCAGCAAGGCTCTTTGACAGCGGTATCTATTTTGTAGAAATGTTAAGAAATAGACTCAGTAGCGACGCGGTCGGGAATTGCTGCTGATCATCGATGACTTGTTTTTGCGCAAGAAAATGCCGGAACAAGCCGCTGATGATTTGCTGGAAATCATTCTGAATCGGTATTCCGCAAAAAAAAGTACGCTCCTTACATCAAATCGACTCGTTGAAGACTGGGGTAAGCTTCTCAGGGACAATACAGCATCTTCGGCCATACTCGACCGCCTGCTTCATCACGGGCATCTCCTGAAGTTCGAGGGAAAAAGCTACCGCCTCAAAGAAGCAGCATCGAGGATATCGCAAAGTAAACAAAAAAAGCAGGATGAAAAAGGAAAGAATATGGACCTTTCTAAAGAAGATTTGTAAACTGAAACCGTCCTGTCGCCGGGGGATTTTGACCCGGCCACAAGTGGGGGATTTTCAGGTGGCCATCCAGGAACAGACGCTGAATCGTCATAGTCAATACACATTGTCATCTTAAGTACCTCCCTATCAAAGAGTTTAAATAGATCCGCCTTCACTGCCACCAAATAAAAAAGGCGGGCTGCATGCGGTTCGCAGACCGGCCAGTAAGGGCACCGGCGAGCCCGAAGGCTCCCGCACGCAACCCGCCAGAGGAATCGTATGGGCACAAAAAAAGCGCCATACGAATTTGAGGCGCTTGCACGCCTTACTGTAATTCCGGCTGCGAAACCGGGCCATGGATTTTGCCATGACGGGATTCATCATAGCACCTTCCATAAAGATGTCAAACGCTTTTATGGATACCGCACAAATGCTCAGCCTGCCAATAACGCGAAATCGAGAGTGTCATACAAATGCCAAGAATAAGCGGTTTTTGGTGTGTCAAACCCACCACACTTTCAGCCATAAAACCAGATAAAACAATATAAGTGATTGATATTACTGCCGATATAATATTGATGTCCGATAAGGTGCATTATGTAAACTTGTGGAACTTATTGAAATGCTTACGGAAAATCTCAAAATTTTCACGAAAATTTGTGACACCGCGTTTTTCGGCGTTTTTCCGAAAAAGTGTCATAAAATATCATTTTGGAAAAATGATAGAGCAACTATCTAAAATCATAATTTATGGGCTGTCAGTATGTCAAATAAAATTCCAACCGGGCACCACCTCATTCGAAATATCCGGATACAGCGGGCGCCTTAGAAGCCGCCCGGTCCACCAACTGATCAAAGGTGGGATAGCTGTCATCCTTGATCGCATCCAAACGCCGGCGCACGTCTTTCAAACGGCCTATAATGGTTTCGTCCGGATTCATCTCTGCCCGCCTTCGATCGATTTCCATCTGTAGCAAGTGACGCTCATGAGACCCCAGGGGCAAGGCTCCATCGCTCAGGGATTCAGCGAGAACCAACCATTCAGCCTCAATGGGGATGAGTTTTTCCCGTAAGACCGCCATACGTTCCTGAAGCAAATCCTTTTCCACCTCCAAGGCTTCCATGCGGATTGCATGGGCTTCTGCGCTTCTCGCTTCGCGGCCGCGGCTTTTGATATCCTCAATACGATCGGACACGGCCTGTATGGCAGCGTTAAGCTGCCGTAAACGCCGTTTGTCCCCGCAAAACGCGCCATCATCGATCTGGCGGCCGGGAAGAACGGATTCTATGTGCGACACGATACGGCGATAGGCATCTTCACGCTTTTCCTCCAGGGTGTTTTTGGCCCGCAACAATTCCACGCACACCGATACCAAATCCTTGACGTTTCTTCCCTCCATGGCCAGCATCGCCTGCAATTTGGCGTTGAAATCGCTGGCAGGTGATTTTGATGTAGTCTTCTGATTTTCAATCTCTTGCATGGCATCCCTCCTGAACAAATGAATTCCGGTTAATAGACTCTCCAAAATAGAAACTCCCCCGACCGATCAACCTCCCGATAAACCTTCACGGGGAACGCATCGGCCGAAGGAAACCTTGGCCGGTTCCTCCCACGGAAGCATCCCGAATACCTCTTTCGGGGAGCATTGAAACTGTTATGGGAGGTAACATTAAAATCATCCTCCCATCTGCTATCTAAGTATTACGTATGTAAATTTAGCAGGTTACGTCATCAACAGCGGCAAAATAGGAGGGAGAAACACTTTTTGAAAAGTTTTGTTTCGTTTTTTTTGGTGTATCAGGGCGCCGTTGCCGATACGATATATAGCAATAAATGACTATGTTTAACTATATATATTAATAATATATTTATTTATTTCTTTATTTAGGATATATAATAGAAGCTCCCATCCTCCCATTAATTACAATAACCTATTGAAATATAAGATCTTTTACGATTCTATGGAAAAGGCCGATCTTCCCGTTTTCCTCCCCATTCATCCCTTGCCTTTCATATTTTGACCAGCCGCAAGCCGACGTACTTAATGGTATTCGTCTTTTTCCGCTCAAATTTGCGGCCCATAAGACGGCCGAACTTTTTTTGGCTGAGCGTTTTCCTACTGACGTTTTCACTCCACCAGGATTTGAAGGCGTCGTAGAGATCTGCTGACGCCTCTTCTTCCTTTGGATCAAGAATGCAATGTTCGTCCAGAAAGGTTTCCAACAGATCTTCGGAACGCTTGTATTCCTCAGTATTTTTACGGATTTTCTCGGGTGGAGAAAGCCCTTGCTTCTGCCACTTCAGACATCCCCTGACAAGCCAAGCCAATATTCCGGGGGCCTCCTCCTTAAGCTTTTCCGCCAGGGATTTATCGGCCCGCCGTTCGTTGGCGGCTTTAGGCTCATGATCAACAAATGAGAAGGGAAAAGGAACCATGTGCAACCGTTCCCAAAAGGCATAATCATTCATAGGGGCATTGGGCCTTTCATTGATTAAAAGAATAAGCTTGTGGGTCGGCCTGAACCTCGTAGGCCTCCTGTCATGTGGGAAGCGGCCCACAAGGCTGTCCGAACCGGACAGCCACTTAACGCGGCTTGAGCTGAATCGTCTGTTTTCTTCAACTTCAGATGCAAAAGCACATCTAAGCCCGCGCAAAGACATTAGGGAAGGGGTTGGAGAGTCCGCATTTGTGAAGCGCCCTTGATCCAGAAGCATTTCAGAGGGGATCGAGCCCGCCAGGGGTCCCAGAACATGAGCCAGGGTTTCGACCAAAAGCGTCTTGCCGTTGCGGCCTTGGCCCTCCAAAACCACCAAAGCGGATTCCGTGACAAGTCCGGTACAGCAGTACCCGAAAAATCGTTGAAGGAATTCGGATACCTCCGGGTCATCGACGATTTCGTTGATTGTTCGTTCAAAATTGGGTGCAGAAGCATGGAGCCCATGCCAATTGGTGGGGCTGCCCAGTGTTATCAAATCTTGAGGCCTGCCGGGTCTCAGCTCCCCCGTTTCAAGATCGATCACGCCGTCCGTGCATGCCAACCGCATAGGATGCAAATCCAGTGCATCGCCAGAGACCTGAAGAGGTCTTTCATAATTCGTGTGGGCGAGATGAAGGCAGGCCTGCCGCCCCCGTTGGGTCCTGAGCTTTTTGGCTTTCTTGTTGCACAGACGTTGTTCGGCCTTGAGCTGTTCTATCTTTGTCTTATCACCATCCTTTTCCCCCCGATCTATCCGGGCCGCCAGGTCAGAAGCTCGATTGCTATACCATACGGCGATGTATTCAACCGCCTTTTGCGCCTCTCCGGTGAGATCGAGTTCCCACTTATGCCCTGAGTACACGAGCCATTCTCCAGATGTCTCATTGAAGAGGAATCGATTTTCATGAAGAAGGCCGAATAGGATTCCATCCCCCAGTTCAGCGGCATGGATGCAAAATTCCTCCAGTTGGGACCTGGTTTTTTCTTTTTTCTCCGGCGTCACCGGGCCCTCGCCCTTCATAGTTTTTTGTTCTTCCTTAGATCCGGGCCTGTATCTGTTGTTCTAAATCATCGGCGCCCATCATCCGCTCCTTTAAAGAAACCAACCCTTCGGCTGGCCCGCCTTGATCCAATTTTGAATAGGCACTCCCTGTTCAAAAGCCTCTCCCGGGTCCTTTCCAATGGGCACCGGCCACCGCTTTGATTGAGGAAAGTTTTCCCGCCACCATTTTATTTGTCGGGCGCCGGCCGGGTCAAAGTCCAAGGCGTTCAAGATGAGAGCCGCATTTTTGAGAAAATCGGTTGTTTTAGCATCGGGCTTGCGGCTTGAATTCCCGAGCGCCACCACCCCGGTCATTTCGTGACCGCGATTCGCCCAGTATCTGATCATCATGGCGTCAAGTTCGGCCTCAACTAATACGTAACATCGACTTCCGAGGGGCCATTGGAGTTGGGGCACACCGCAATCCTCCACAAGGCAGTTCATCGAGGAGCCAGGCAGTACGTAATACTTTGGATCACCGTTTTCCCTCCGAATTCTGATTCGATGAATTTCCTTACCCACCAAATGGGGAATCACAAGCCCGCTCGGAATCCATAACTTTTTCTTGTGGCCGTCGGGCTTTAATTCCGTTGGAAGCCCCCAGGATTCGCGCGGTCGGAAAAGGTCCTTTCCCTCATTTCCGGGATTCCAGCCAAGGCCGAAATGCTTGATGACCCACTCGTTGATGCCGCGCCGGAACAACCGGGCCTTGATCCCTTCCCCCGAGTCCATCAAAATGAGATTTTCGAATGCCCAATTGACGAACTTCCGGGCCTTCTTCCTCCATATTTCCGGTGGGGGTCCCTGCTCAGGGTCCGGGCGCCACACCTCCTCCGGTTTTTTCTGATCCTTGTGTACCCATGGATTTTCGTGGTTCGATATTTCGCGGGGTGTTTTCCCAAGCCGCTCACAAGCCTCACGGAACGTGAGACCCTCAAAATCTCGAAGGAATTGAATCGCGTCGCCACCCTTGCCGCACTGCCGACACCACCAGGAGCCCTCGCCCTGATTTTCTTCCGGCCACACATGGAAGCGATCCTTTCCTCCGCACCCAGGACAGGGGCTGTGATATTCGCCGCCATTGGTGGACGCCACCTTTGTGGGTTCGTGGTATTTTCGTATCAAATCAATGACTTTTTCCATTTTTCCATTCCATTCAAAAATTGAAACACATGCGAAGTTCGCGGTTCTCTGTGCCGTATAGGGGATATCCCTGGGAAGGACCCGCCGCTGTTCGGGAGAGATTTGCCGTTGTAGACTTTGGTCAGACAGAGAAAATTACAGGGGAAACGGGGAACGCAATTTTCAGTCGCAATGAATGCTTTCAGGCTGATAATGAAGTCCAAATTTGATTCCAGCGAAATTCCATAAATGCCCATTGTTGTTACCCATTGAATCGAATTTCAGATTTGCTCAGTGGTTTTCCTGATCGATGGGTTATTATCAATCAATTGAAATTTATTTTTGTAAACAGGTGATAACTCGAATTCGTCCTTATGACGGCACCGGCACGTCCATTTGCAATCCACACCATCAATGGCGCACGTCCCCCACGTCCACCGCTTGCGCCGGGTATGGGCCTCCCAATGGACACAGTTTGTGCAACGAAAAAAATTTTGTGTACGCCTCAGTTCGGTCATGGTGGTGGGATATCGCTTTATGATCTCCATTTTTTCGTCCTCTCTTCAAAAGTGATTTACCCAGAAAAAACACTACCGTTAAATTCCGCTGAGGATTTCATCACAAATGCCGGCAACGCGGTCCTCTGAAACCTCAAAGCTTTTGACGAAGCGGTCTATTTCCTCACGGTCATAGAGAACAGTTCCCGTGCTCGAAACGTCAACCGAAAATTGACCCCTTGCGTCAACCGAAAATTGACCCCTCTATGATTTAATAGTTTTGCATTTATCCATATTCTGGTACGCTGTTTTCACCTGCTCGGAGGATAGGGCAACTGCTGGGAAGCAACCCGAGCGCCGAAGCAGGTGACGTAGGCATGGGGCCGTACTCGATAGTACGGCCCTTTCCTCATGTCTATAATGCGTTAAATCCCGGGGGTTTGGGGGCTGGCCCCCATTTAAATCAGTCAAACATTCCTTCAAGTCGCCAAATATTTTTGAATTAAGCTATTTATATGGTTTACAGCAACGATTCGCGGAGTTGGGTTAAGTTATTTGCTTCAACAACTCCAGTGCTTTCTCCTGACTTTTCCCAATTTCAGACCGCGATACGTCACCAATTAGAATCGGATAAGTATATCCGGTTTCTTGGACCAGGAGTCCGCCGAACGCATCTGCGATCCTGTAAATATAGTAATCCTCAAGGTCCTCAAACCAGGTGGTGTTTTCATCTGTAAACTCAAAACTGACTGTTTCCAGCCTGCCCTTTAACGTATTGTATATAGTGATTTCTTTCATTTGGGGCTCCTTTTCAATGTTTCCTTTAAACGGTAACTGTCCCAGTCGCAATTGATGATGTGGGCCTTATGCGTTACCCGATCCAGCAGCGCTGCCGTCATACTGGGATCACCAAATATTTCCGTCCAGTCTCCAAATCCCTTATTGGTGGTTATGATGACGGATTTTCTTTCGTGACGTTCCGCCAATATTTGGAAAATCAGCTGTGCCCCTTCCTTGGAAAAAGGAATGTATCCCAGTTCATCAATAATGAGCAGTCCGTAAGAGGCATACCGTTTGACTGCTCGGCCTAACTGTTTTTCATCTCTGGCTTCAATAAGTTCATTGGCTAGGCCGCAGCCGGTGACAAAACGGGACCTGATTCCCTGCTTGCAAGCCTCCATGCCCAAAGCTGTGGATAGGTGCGTTTTCCCGGCGCCGCTTTTCCCAGCAAAAATTATATTGCGGCTTTTTTTCACGTAATCGCAATTGGCAAGCTCCTTCATGAGCCGGACGTCCAGTCCGGGAGCTGCATCAAAATCGAATGTTTCCATTGGCTTTAAGATGGGGAATTTGGCCTCCTGCAGTCGCCTTTTGCGGCCATTCTCCTGTCGGGTCTGAACTTCGGCCTCACTCAGATTTAAAAGGAATTCCTCATAACTCAGGCTCTCCTGATTCGCTTGACGGATCACGCCCTCCAGCTCACGGAGCATCGTGGACAGTTTCAATTTTTTGAGATTCTCAATTAAGAGTGCTTTCATACCGGCGTTCATCGTCCACCTCCGATCTGTCCGTAAATGGATACGTCCGGAGCCGGAAAGGTCTGCCAGTTTTCCAGGGCTGAAAACGATTGATCCCTGCCACATTCTCTATGGATTAAGATGTGTTTAACGGCCTGGCTGGAGCCCGCCCCCGATGATAGCGCCGTCTCAACTGCCGATTCGATGGCTTCGGCAGAGTGGCCTTTGTAGAGCATCAAAACCAGAATGAACTCCTTGACACCTTTGGTATATCCCTGCTTTTGGCAGAATTTATCCAAAAGCCGTTCCAGACAAACAGGCCAGTTCGAACGCCATTGCCTGATAACACGGGCTGATTCAAATGCCTGGGGCCGCTTTAAAATCAGTTCAAGATAATGCTCAGGGAGAAGACTCCATTTGTTGTTCCCAAAAAGTCGCCCATGTGATGCGATTTTTTTGCTTCCGTAAAATATCTCCACCTCATCCACATATAAAACCACACGGACTTTACAATAGGCATACGCTGTTGGGACCGAATATCGATTCTTATCCACCATGACCGTGGAGTATTTATCCACCTTGCAGCCTGCGGTTTCAAGGTTGCTGAACTGGATGTCCGGCAGGGACAACAGATCCCCCTTTTCCTTCTCATACAGTTCATTGACCGTGTGCTCCCTGCCGTCAATTTGATGACCGCCATAGGAAAGACAATCTTTGAGAAGTCTTTGGTTCAGTTCTTCCAGGGAATCGGACTTTGGAACAGGAACCATGTAGTTGCGTCGTGCATATCCTGTTGCCGTTCACATTATCCCACCGGATATTGTCCACAATAAAGCACGAAGAATATTTTGTTTTTGCCTGATTGATTTATCGTTGCAAGGCGATGCGTGACGGACTGCCTATCTTCTGATCGGGGTGCTGTTTCGAGAAAACCCTTGGGGCTCTGCCCCAAACCCCGAGGTTTTTTTAGGCATGAAGGCTCCTCGGAAATATCACATAAAAAAGGGGAGCCCGAAGACTCCCCTCCCGATGACGATATTTCGTCGTCGCCTATCCGGCTATCCCTTGGCGAGTTGCTCCTCAGCAGAGCTCGCCTCTGTTTCACCGAATCTGATTATGCAGGTTTAGCACTATCCCGTTTCCTCCACTGCGGTAAGAATATGTTCAGCCGATACAAGCTGGGCATTCTGCAGTGCCGCCACATTCAATGAGAGGTGTGCCAGCAGATTGATTTTGCGTGGCAGACCGTTTGTCGCCTGAAAAAGCGCTTCAAGAGCCGGCTGTTCAAAAAGATCCATCTGGGTTCCGGCCAACTCAAGCCGGTGTTTCAGATAAGGGAGCAACTCCTCTTTTGCAAGACCGGATATGTGATAACGCACCACAAGCCTTTGAGCCAAAGGCTCATGGACGGACAGTGAAAGCCGTCGCCTCAACTCGGCCTGGCCAACAAATATCATGCAGAGACGATTTTGTGAGTCCATCTCATAGTTTGTCAGCAGCCTGAGGTTTTCGAGGACCTCGTTTCTCAAGTATTGCGCTTCATCAATAATCAGCACTGGCCTGATTTTGGATTCCAGACAGAGTCGGTTGACCTCCATATGGATGGAACGATAAAGGGCTGCCAGGCTCCGTTCCGTGGTTAGCCCCATTTCCCAGGCAATGGATTTGTAGATATCCGTTACATTGCCGGTGGTCAGAGGAACGTAAAACACCCGGTACAGACCCGTATTCAGAGAAGCGGCCATCTTTCGGCAGATACTGGTTTTCCCGCTGCCCACTTCTCCGGTGACAAGCCCGATACCGCGCAGCTTCAACAGATAATGGAGCCGGGCTTCAAGCTCATCAGCAGCTTTTGAACCAAACAGTTTGTCCGGTTCCAGATCTTTTTCAAAAGGGTAGTGGGTCAGCCCATAGACCTTTTTATACATAGCCATCCCCCTTTTCGGCTTCGGAGATCCTGCTGAAGTTAACAGGTTGTTTGGGTCTGCTTTCCCGCTTATGATCGACGGCCTTTTCAGGATCAAGTGCTTCAATGGTTTTAGACGGGCGATCACGTTTCACAAAGCAATTGGCGTAGGTGTCCACCAGTTTCGCCTTTTGGACGAAACGGCCGTTGTGACAGACCTTTATCTCTTTGCCCTGCTCGGAAGGGTTGTAGCGGAGTGTTACGGTCTCTCCCACCAGGGAAGCGTCAATTTCATAGGCCATACCGTTCAGACTTACGGTACGGTCTTTCTGCACTTTGCGTTTTGATTCAAAAAGGAAAAGGTCGTCCAGGTCATCGCCCGGTTCGGGATATCGGACCTTCTCACCCACTCTGGCCCAGCGATCAAGGGGCGTTTCGCAGAGACTCCGATGGGGCGAACGGTGGTACTCTGTTTCGATATAGGTCCAAAGTGCTCTGTTGATCGCTTTCAGATTCAACATATGTTTTTCCGAAAGCATCGGGAGAAACTGCAATCGTACCGTTCTGAACCATCTCTCGATTTTTCCCTTGGCCGCTGCATGGTAGGGTCTGGCGTGAATCAGGGTTATGCCGAGTTTTGCGCAGACCAGGGATAAATGCTGTGACCGGAAAGCTGATCCGTTATCCACAAAAAGCCGCATGGGGATACCTCGCCTTAAAACGGCTTGTTTCAACACCTCCATGAAGGCAGCGGTATTTTCCGAATGGGCAAAAGCGGCATAGGGGATCACCCGGGTCGCATCATCAATAAAAGCGATGAGATAGGTTTTTCGTTTCCTGCCGTCATTTTTCCTGACCGCCGGACCGTACATGACATCACTCATGAACAAATCCCCGGCATTGAGGTAGGCGAAGCGACGATGGTCTCTATCAGGTGATGTAATCTTTCGGGTTAACCCGTGGCGTGCCAGCAGTTTATACACGGTGGATCTGGGCATCCGAACATCATCGGGAATGTTGCCGGATGCTCTGACTTTCTTGATTAACAGCGGAACGGTTAGTTCCGGTTCTTTTTCTTTGGCCTCAAGAAGTAAATCCGAAATCTCAAGGGGCAGCTTTCTCGTTTCCCCCTTGTCCGTGCGCTCTTTGGGCAGTAGGGCGTCAAAACCGCCCTTGCGGTATTTTTTCAACCATGAACGGATCGTCTCTTCAGCCACACGGGTGCGTCTGGAGCCGGGAATAACATATTCCTGCCCTGCTTTCTTCCTGATCTGAGCGTAAAGCCCTCTTGATCCGGGCGGCAAATGAACAAAATCCGCGATAATCCCGTAGCGAAATAGCGCCACCTGCTCTTGTAGTTCGTTTTCTGCCATCTAAAACCTCCATTCTTATAAAAAAATTGGCGAACGGAAGCCTTTTACCCCATCAAACGGGCATAAACAGTCCCCATCAATTGTTGGAAAACCCAAGGTGGCAATACCGCTTGCCGGAACGGGGGCCGAATCCGACAATAGGCGGCATGGATGGCAGATATTCCCGACCCATTTCACGCAATTTGATCAGCACCCTGTTTGTGCGGAATTTATTGCGGAATGATTCAAGATCCGGAGCACATTCGGTCACAAGAAGTCCGGCCAGAATTGTCAGTGCCTCCTTTACATATTGGATCCTCCGCCTCAGCCAGCGAAGCCCTGATGGAAGAGATATCTCCGGTCTCAAAACAAAAGCCGCTTCTTCCTGGCTTTTGCATGATCCGGCTGTATTGACGGCCTGCTCGATTTCGTCTAAAGTTCCCGGAAAGCGAGATGCAAGAAAATCAGGCAGCAGGCTGATGGTCTTGTGCGCACTCGGGCAGTACCATCGAGGTACCAGACAGTATTCTGGAAATTTCCTGGGATAGGTGCCATGCCTGGCCAGGTCGCATCCTCCCTCGGGATGAAAGGGACAATGATCAAGCTCCGCATGTTCCCAGGCCTTTTGCTCATTGTATTCTTCTATGGTTAAATCTATAGAGTATCGAAGCTGCATATGAAAAAAATCGGACGTAATGAGCCCTGCCCATGCGGCAGCGGCAAAAAATATAAAAAATGTTGTCTCAACGCCTCCAAATTACCTATTGGAGGGACCTTTATCTTACATTTCGCACGATTAGAGCGTAGTTTTCCGAATTATGTTGAGTTCAAATTTTGACCTAATTCCGAGTTTTTGAAAAGCCACCATCGGTCTTGGATAGCAGCGTATACAGACGGCGGAACACCTAATAATTTCAACACAAATTCGTGCAACTGGGTGACACCCTTTGTAACTGTTTGAATGATTTTGTCTTGCTTTTCAACCATGCTGAGATGAACATTTTTAAAAAAGTAGTTGAGATTGTTCCATGTTGGTTTTTTGGTATTCATGCCGTTGGGTAAAATGGGCAGTTTTTCAACCCCTTGCTCAGCCATATTCTTTCGAATATTACGTTCCATAAGGCTGACAATCATTAGTGCGATGAAATAGAGAAAGGTCATCGCCTCGATTCGCTCCGTCTTTTTGAGAAAAACGGGAGCGACCTTTAAAATGGACTTGGCCGTGTACATTCTTTTTTCCAGATACGGTTGATTTTTATAGGCTTTAAGGACTTCTGCCGCTTCCATTTCAGCGTTTGTAATGAGAGGGAAAATGCCATCACGGGCAGCCAGATTGTTTATGGCCTTGTGATCCAATTCCCACTCGAGGCAGTAGGATATATTTTCTTCTTCTTTGTATTGTGTGTTCGGTCCCGGCTTTCCAGGACCTATCTGGCGCTGAACAATTTGTTTGTCCTCGATGAGCTGAATTTGGAAAAGATCAAATGTACCTTTGGTTGCCTTCTTGATTGCCTTTTCAATCTGTTCCTTTGTCTTGAGGTTGTATTGATTGAGCCGGGAAGAAAGTTCAGTGAGTTGGAGATCGGCTTTGGCGATCCTGTTGTCTCGGCGGCTTTTATCCTGTTTTTCTTTGGCACTGCTGTGAACCCAAATGATACGATATCCATTTTTGGAAGGCTCGCCTTCGTATGTTTTGTATAGGATGGTTTCTGCTTTTTTTCGGCTGTTTGGCGTTTCATAGGCATATTGCCATTCGATGGAGTTTGTTTTTAGAAATTCGTGGAACTGTTTGACTTCAGATCGGTTTTTGGGAACGATCGTAATAAATATTCCACCGTGTTCATGGATATGGTCCAGATTTTTCTGTGAACATAGTTTGCAGTCGGCAATATAAATAAAATCCGACTCTCCCAGGAATTCCCGGAGGGCATTCCAATTGGGGACATGGGTTGTATCGTCAGTGCGGTTTCCATCAAACAATTCAAATGATAAGGGGACATTTCCATCAGCCGTGATATTCAGACCAAAAACGATTTGTTTGCAGTCAGGCCGATGGTCCTTGTTAAAACCGTATTTCAGTTTAACGGCTCCGGGGTGTTGATTTTCATATTCGCCGGTGAAAGTAACCGATGTGCTGTCATTATGGATCTGTCTTGTTTCAAGCAGATATACTCCAATGGCATTTGCGCTCAATTCACACATAAAGGAATTTCGGTCTGCCTTGAAAAGACAGTCAAGCTTTTTGGCAATTTGATCGTCATTGTACATTGAAGCGTTGAGCCCATATTCACTTAGTCCATCCATGTAATCAGCGGCCCATTGTTCAACTTTATAAAGGGGTTGTGATGCACATATGATATTGGCTACCACAACCGAAAGAATTTGAGCAGGATCAACTGGCGATTGTTCCGGCTTCTTGACGTATTTCGAAAAAAGCCCATAGATCCCGAGCTGATCAATGTAGTACTTTACCATGGGAAGAACATCGACCCTTTTCGTAATGACATTCAATTGCTCCATAAACGGCCCCAAAAAATAGAGTTTTGAGCGTATTATGGATTATTAGGAAACAAATGTCCAGAAAAATCGACAACATATTGGTTTTATTGACGATTTTATAATTCAGAAAACTCGTACAGCAGGTGCGGAATGTGCGCTTTATTTATACGGATTTGGACAATTTATCAAATCAGGTGCCGGACTTGATTCAAGACAAGAAGTTTGATGAAGCCGAGGCGGTGTGCCGAAAGCTCTTGCGACAATATCCTGAGGAGATCGATGGCCTTCATCGTTATGCTGAACTCTATGAAGCTCAGGGAAAAAACCGGGACGCTGCTGAGTACTATCGAAAAGCAGTTGCATTTGCCGAAAAGGCTGGAGGGTTTGGGAAGGAATCCGTTCAATCCTTCCGACAAAAGGCTGAAAAACTTGCACTTGCCGAGAAGGGGTAGTCTCACTTTACAATACCGGTTCCAATAAACCACCGGTGGAATAATCAGATATTTTGAGCCGGTTCTTTGCTATTTATTGTGGCTGACAACAATATCCCACCAAACCCTCGACACCGCCTTTTTCATGACCTTGACCCCGATTGCAGAACCGGGGCTCAAAATTGTAGTACCCCCGGAACTTGTCATACGACTCCTGGAGAACACGATTTTTCCCACGCAGTATCTTTTGGACCGCGGTTGTTAGGTTGTCATAGATTAGGACAGGAAAAACACCGCCAAAAAATGAGAACCCTTTTATATGACCGTCAAAAAAGGCCTGTTGCCGCTCGCAGGGATAACACCGAACCAAATGCTTTCCGGAAAATTTGGATCGCATGCAAAAGAGTTTCAGCCGTGTTTCGACACCCCCTAAAATGGCAATGCAGTTTCCCCAGTCCACCTCGGCTTCGACGCCGGTCTGTGGATCTGATGGTATAAATACCTCACGACCACTAACGCCCAATCTCAATTTTGCCTCGCGAACATATCGCCGGACAGTTGTCTCAGATCCTTGAAAAGCATGCTCCTGTTTGAGACGATTAAAAACCCGCACCGCCGTATGCCGCTGCTTTTTGGGACGATCCTTATCATCCTTCAACCATCGGTCGATGGTTCTAATATAGGGGGCCAAAACAGGGTATGCTTGTCCAATCCTTGGCTTATAACCGCTGTATTCTCCCCGAAGAACCTTCTTAACTGTATTTTTGGAATGTCCCGTCTCCCGGGCAATTTGTTTTATGGCTTTGCCATAAACCCTATGTGCCGTCCGTATGTAGCTGTATTGATCCACCGTGAGCATTCTCCTTTCTGCCTCCAGCATAGGATTGATATTTAGCAATCCTTCTTACCAGAGGTCCACTCAGGGGGGTCAATTTTAGGTTGTCGTTTTGGCCTTTAGGGGGTCAGTTTTAGGTTAGCGAAACCACCGTGCTCAGTTTGGAATACGGCAAGCCTTCTTTTCTCCATTTCAGCAACGTCCTTTTGGTCACACCTGCATAAGTGCAAGCCTCGCGTGTCCTGAACCAACGTTTCCCACCAATCATCATTATTCCCCCTCTCTGACACTGTTTTGCCTGTATCTGTCTATAATGCGGAGGACTCCGGAGAATTAAGCGGAGAATTGCAACTTGATATTGCAATCAATTGAAATAATTAAGAAAAAATTTTAAGAAAAAAAAGCGGAGAGTTCCTTAAGGAAAATTAACTCTCCGCTTTTGGGTAGGAAACTTAGGAATGTAGTTTACCGATATGAAAGGGGCTGTCCTGCCCAAAGTTTTTTAGATCAAAACAGGTCTCTGACTCCGGGCTCCGGGTTTCGAAGTTCTTTATGAATTTTTCATAGTCAAATTGGGTGCTGTCGATACGTTTCAGGTACTCATCAATTTTTTGATAAGCCTCTTCGGTTATTTCCCCGTAGGACCAAGCGTCCGCCATAGCAGACAAAGCCTCATCTTTCGTTTTCGCTTTTCGAAGCCTGACTTCAAGACTTGATGCTCTGGTTTTTCCCACCTTGAAAGCAGGTGTATAATGTCCATTCCCGATTCTCTTCATAAACTCAACATCGTTACCTGCTCCGTAGTTTTCTTGAAAGTACTTTTGCAAGTGCCTCTCAACGGCCAAGCGTCTTTGACGTTCTTTGCCATCTGTGGTGACAAGTTCCCCGTCCGTAAGGAGTTTCTTAAAATCTTGGCTCTCTTTTGATCTGGGTTTCTTAAATCCCATGTTTTGAAGCGACTCCCGTTTAGGCGGTTTTCCAGACAACCGGATTTCAATCATTCGGTCATCATCACAAAAGGTCATTGTAAGGTTTTCGACCTTGAAAACTTCACTGGCTGGCCGTTCCTGTTCGGGCACCTCAATGAATGGCGAGTCCGGCTTAAGATCAAGAATCCATTTAAACCCGATAAGGCGGGTATACTCAGGCACAAGGTAAGAACTTGGAATGGTAACGTCCTCAAATGGGCGGACTGTATCATTGACATTTAAACTCAGCCCTCTTTCATTCAAAAGCGTCTCAATTTCAGGCTTTATTTCAGGGTCCAGGCTTTCAACAAAATGCCTGAAACTCTGAGAATCAAGACCGGCCACGGGCGGGTTTTTCAAATAACGGGCGGTAACCGTGTGATCAAGATCATCTTGATTCCTAAACGGGTAAGCTGAAATCGCCTCACATTTCCGCTCTACTTCGATATGACGGAGAACCTTTCTTAATGCGGGAATGTTTCCAGGCCATTCGTTTCTGATAAAATTCAGAACTTCCCACCTTCTGAGATCGGGAATGATTTCCGGCGCCCATGCTTCCATCATGTAAAAGATATCGGCTGTTCGTTCTCGAAGTGGCGGAACATTTAAAGAGTTAAATTTATCATTGAAAAGGCTGTCTCTGAATGTAGAACCTTCATTTTCTTGGAAAGTCCCAAGTACGGTGACCCCAACCTTGTTCAGGTAATCAATACAAAATAAAAGCTCTCCCTCGTCTTCAGGTCTTACAAAATTAACGCGGTTCAAAACAAAAACTTGATAACGGTGATCCTCATGAAATTCTGAGGAGATCAGTCGCCCCCACATGTTTTGGTACTTGCCTTCAACCGAATCGCTGTAAAGGTATTTGACGGCTCTCGGGTCCGCCAAATCAAAAGCCTCTACTCTAGATTTTTTGTTTTTTGTCTCCCCCTCATTTTTTATGGCGGTTACGGCTGCATCAACAAACAGATTCTTCCCAGTCCCCGGTTCCCCGGAAACCATGATAGCGTTTTCTGACTGCATCAAAGCGTCAAGTTTTTTCAACAACTCGCTTAATGCCAGTGTGATAACCCATTCTTGTTCATCCATGTCCCGGCCCCTTTCCGGTCCCTGGTTTTTATTGGAAGGAAAACCGGGCAGGGTCCCCGGTTTTTCGGTTCGTCAACCTATCCTTCCAAACTGTTTTATGTTATACTGTTTTCCCCTAAGAGGCAAATCAAGGAAAAGCGGGTGCGTTCCTGGTGCAGTATCGTATTATTTGAGCACATTTTTCTTGACTGACTTTTTAGTAATTTCAATAAGTTATAACGATAATAAGTAAGTACTAAAAAAATAGAATTTTATCCACTTTTGAGGAATTTTCCCATGATGCAACTGGAATTTATTGAAGCCCGCGACCTTCCCGACGTCTGGTTTCAATGCGTCTACCAAATTCTGGAAAAGGGTTCGGAGTACGTCATTGACCGGGGCAGTTTCAAAGGCCAAAAACGACTCGAATTCGACTATGTCACCATCCATATTAAATACCCTGGACAAAAACCGCTTATCCCGGAAATCCCGCCCGCTTTGGGTATCCCCAATCCCGTAGCGGATGGCTATATCGAGGAATACCTGCCATATCTGATGACCTCCGCCAAACAACCTGGCGAAGACTACACTTACGGCCAATACCTGGAACCCCAGATTACAGAGGTCATCCGCATGTATCGGGAAGATGGATTCGGAACCAATCAGGCGTACATGACCGTGGGAGACCCAAAGGCGATTCAGCTGGTGGATCCGCCCTGTCTGAGGGGTATCGACACCCGGATCAAGGACGGAAAGCTGCATTTCATCGTCTATTTCAGAAGCTGGGATTTATGGAACGGCCTGCCGGCGAATCTGGGGGCCATCCAGCTTTTAAAAGAGTATATGGCATCTTCCATCGGCGTTGAAGACGGTGAAATTATTGCGTCGAGCAAGGGACTCCACCTCTACGACTACGTATGGGAACTGGCGCAGCTCAGGACCTGTAAGACAGAGGCTTCAAAGGCCGACCCGTCTCTCTCATGAGCCTGATTGATCTCAAGGGATTGAGCGCGGCTGAAATGGAAAAATGGGCCGTGGACAATGGAATGGAAGCTTACCGGGGCCGCCAGATCCGACACTGGATTTTGACGCGCTTCGCTAAATCCTTTGATGAGATGGACAACCTGCCAAAAAAACTGCGATCCCTGCTCAAGGAGAAAGCCCATCTCTCCTCGCTGCGCGAACTCAAGGCCATCCAGTCCGAAGACGGTACCCGAAAATACCTTTACCAACTGCAGGACGGTCACAGCATTGAAACGGTACTGATCCCGGAAAGGGATCATTTGACCCTGTGCGTGTCCTCACAGGTGGGCTGCGCAATGGGGTGCGTTTTCTGCGCAACAGGAAAACAGGGATTTATCAGAAATCTCAAACCCGGCGAAATCATCGAACAGGTGATCCGAACAAAACAGTCCCTGGCATTCCCTGATCGTTTAAGAAACATCGTACTCATGGGTATGGGTGAACCTCTGGCCAACTATGATGCGGTCATCAAAGCACTCCGAAACATCATCGATCCGGACGGCATGAATTTCTCGCACCGAAAGGTCACGCTTTCCACTTGCGGTCTGGTCCCTGAAATCAAAAAACTGGCAAAGGACATCACGATCAACCTGGCAGTTTCTCTGAACGGTGCGGACAACGAAACCCGCAGCCGCCTCATGCCCATCAACCGTAAATACCCACTTGAAGCGTTGATTGAAGCCTGCAGCTCTTTTCCCCTGCCCAACCGACGGATGATCACCTTCGAGTATATTCTGATAAAAGACGAGAATGACCGAGACAGGGATGCACACAATCTGTGCCGGCTGCTTTCCGGACTCAGGGCGAAAATCAACCTGATCCAACTCAATGCGGCGCCGGATTCACCATTTTCGATACCTTCATTGGAGAAGGTTCTTCATTTTCAGGAAATACTCACGGACAGGCACTTCACCGCCATCATTCGAAAAAGTAAAGGCCGTGATATCCTGGCGGCCTGCGGCCAATTGAAAGGCACGTCCGGATCAGAATTCAGTTGACTTTCCTTAAAATTCTGTGATAGGAAGCCCACGAGTTGTCTTTTTGAACCAACATCCCGGAAGGGGCCGGCGGTCCAGCACCATGGATGAGGACCTGAAAAAGCAGATTAAAAGCTTGGGTTTTATCAGTAGCGTCGGCATGGCCATGGCCTTTTCCATTGCGCTGGGGGCGTTGGCCGGGTTTTATCTGGACAAATATTTCGATACCAAACCCTGGCTTTTTTTTATTTTCCTGGGATTTGGGATCGTCGCTGCGTTCAGGAATCTTTATATTCTATACAACAAAGCAAAAGAGATGTGATGATTGGAAAAAAGTTACAGGATATCAAGATATTCAATTGGATCATTCTGTTCATACTGGGTACATTGAGCGGTATTTTCATGTCCGTGCAATTCACCCTCGGTGTCATCCTGGGAGGGCTGATTATTATCGGGAATTTCAGTCTTCTTAACAACACCATGCGCAAGGCTTTTTCGGATCAGGGCGTTATGAAAGGTAAAAAAATGGCCTTGATTGCGAAATTCTATTTTAGGCTTGCCATTATGGGCCTGATCATTTATATCCTTATCTCCAACGGCTGGGTAAATCCTATTGGCTTGGCCGTCGGTCTTTCTATCGTTGTGCTCAGTATCCTGAATTTCGGGATTCGGGCTGCTTTTAGAACATCTTCAAGGGAGGCAGTATAATCTATGGAGCATCCGATTTTTTTCATTGACGCAATTCTGTCGGCCATGGGATTTGAGCATTTCGCCCATCAGTATTCCCATGTCACCTATACCTGGCTCACCATGCTTATTTTGATTCTGAGCGCACTTTTTCTGGCCAGTAAGGTGAAGCTCGTTCCTGAGGGAGGACAGAACTTTTTTGAAGTGCTTGTGAAAGGGCTCGAAGATTTCATGGTGGACATTACAGGGCCCGAAGGCAGATTTTTCTTTCCCTTTATTGCCACCGTCTTTCTGTTTGTTCTGGTTTCCAACCTGATCGGCTTGATTCCGGGCTTTTTTTCGCCCACGGCTAATCTGAATACCACGCTGGCCCTGGCGCTCTGTACCTTCACTTACACCCATATCATCGGCATCAAATTTCACGGCGCCAAATACATTAAGCATTTCTGCGGCCCCGTCTGGTGGCTGATTCCGCTCATGTTTCCCATTGAACTTATCGGCCATGTGGCGCGTATCATGAGCTTGAGCGTTCGACTTTTCGGCAACATCTTCGGCAAGGAAATGGTTCTGGCCATCCTGTTTGGTCTGGCAGGACTCTATCTTGCACCGCTGCCCATCATGTTTTTGGGGATTCTCGTATGCTTTATCCAGGCGTTGGTGTTTATGCTGCTTGCCACCATGTACTTTGTCGGCGCCATGGAACATGCCCATTGATTCGAAGGGCCCAAGAAAAAAACAGAAACAAACCCTTCGTTCTGAAGGGTTTTTAAAGTTTATGGAAGAAGGCCATAAAAAATTCTAAGGAAAGGAGGTCCACTATGAACAAGAAGACGCTGATTGGTATTTTCGCAGCAGTGATGGTGATCGCTTCAGCTTCCATGGCGTTTGCAGCGGATGATTCCGCCGTTAAAGCCGCCGGTCTCTGGGTATTCTTCGGAATCGCCATTGCCTGTGGAATCGGCATCGGGATGGCAGCCCTTGGTACCGGTATCGGTATGGGTAACGCCATTAACGGCGCCCTTCAAGGAACAGCACGAAACCCGGAAGCAGGCGGAAAAATCATGACCACCATGATCATTGGTCTGGCTCTGATTGAATCCCTCTGTATTTACGCTCTGGTTATCTGCTTTATCCTTGTTTTCAAGATTCCGGACCTGGGAGGCATGCACGAACTTATCGTTAAGTCCCTGGGTGGTTGATCAAAAACAGTTTAACAAAAGAGAGTCCGTGCTTTGGTGGGCTCTCTTTTTTTCTGCTCATGTGCATTATTTCACAATATTTTTCCGTCATCAGGCCGGACTTCGATGGTTAAGGAACTCAAAATACCCAACCCCACCATTAAACGGCTGGCCATCTATTCCAGACCGCTTGAAATTCTTCTCGAAAACGGGCCTCCGGTCATATCATCGGAAAAGCTGGCCGGGCTTTGCGGTGTAAACCCTGCCCAGGTCCGAAAAGACCTGGCCTATTTCGGAGAATTCGGTATCAGGGGCGTGGGATATGATGTGCGGGATCTGCTGAATGCCATAAAAGGCATTCTGGCAACAGACCGGAAATGGTCACTGTGCATTGTGGGCATGGGCCATTTGGGAAGCAGCCTCGTTCAAAGCGATAATTTTAAAAAACGGGGATACATGGTTAAAGCCGCTTTTGATTCCGACGCCAGAAAAGTTGGAAAAAAGCTTGCCTGTGGGTTGACCATACAGGCTGCCTCATCCATTTCAAAATCGGTAAAAAATTTAGGGATCGAAATCGGCCTCGTCACAACGCCTCCCCATGAAGCACAGCGTGTTGCCCATCTCCTTCAGGAAGGCGGCGTTCGCGCTATTCTTAATTTTACCACCATCCAAATCCGAACACGAAAAAACTGCGTCATTGAAAACACGGACCTGTCCGTCAAATTTGAAAATCTCGTGTATCATCTGGAACAGCTGGACAAGATGGTTTGAAAGACAGGGCCATTTTCAGAATGCGCTTCAGGTACTGTCCAGTGTAAGAGTTCTGATTTCCGGCAACCGCCTCCGGTGTACCCGCCGCAATCACCTCACCGCCCCTTGAACCGCCCTCAGGTCCCAGATCAATCACGTAATCAGCACCCTTGACCACATCCAGGTTGTGCTCAATCACGACAACGGTATTTTTTTTCTCCACCAGTCGGTTCAATACTTCCAGCAGTTTCTCAATATCGGCAAAATGAAGCCCGGTGGTCGGCTCATCCAAAAGGTAGAGCGTTTTTCCGGTGCTTCGTTTGCTCAATTCTCTGGAAAGTTTGATCCGTTGCGCTTCGCCCCCCGAAAGGGTGGTCGCCTGCTGGCCCAGTTTGATGTAACCCAACCCCACATCCGCCAGGGTCTTGAACTTTTTTCGGATGGGTGGAATGGACTCGAAAAAAGCGAGCCCCTGGTTGATGGTCATTCCCAACACATCGGCAATACTCTGTCCTTTATATTTGATCTCCAGGGTATCCCGGTTGTAGCGCAGGCCGCCGCAGACTTCGCAGGTCACATATACATCCGGTAGAAAATGCATTTCGATCTTATTGATGCCGTCCCCCTTGCAGGCCTCGCATCGTCCGCCTTTGACATTAAAACTGAAACGACCCGGTTTGTATCCTCTGGCCCTGGATTCGGGCAGCATGGAGAACAGATCCCGAATATGCGTAAATGCCCCGGTGTAGGTCGCCGGGTTTGAACGAGGGGTTCTGCCGATGGGGCTCTGGTCGATGTTGATCACTTTGTCCAGATGCGCCACCCCCTCGAGGTTGTCAAAAGGGCTCACCGGGGTTTTGGTCCCATGGAGATGGCGGCTGAGCGCCGGATGCAAGATACCGTTAACCAGACTGCTTTTTCCGGATCCGGACACACCGGTTACACACGTGAAAGTGCCCAAGGGAATTTTTACTGTAATATTTTTCAAATTGTTAAGGCGGGCCCCTTCGATCAACAGTGCACTGCCGTTTCCCCTTCTCCTGCTTGCAGGCACGGGAATCGTGCGTTTTCCCGACAGATACTGTCCCGTCAGGGAATCCTGCGATTCAACCAGGGCGCCAGGTGTTCCGCTGAAAACCACCTCTCCCCCCTTGACGCCGGCACCGGGTCCCATATCGATCACATGGTCCGCCATGAGGATGGTTTCAGCGTCGTGCTCAACCACCAGGACCGTATTGCCCAGCTCCTTCAACTGCTTCAGATTCTCAAGCAGCCTCAGATTGTCCCGCTGGTGAAGACCGATACTCGGTTCATCCAATACATAGAGCACACCTGCGAGCCTGCTGCTGATTTGCGTGGCCAGCCGTATTCGTTGGTCTTCGCCTCCCGACAGGGTTCCGGAAGCACGATCCAGGGTCAAATAATCAAGGCCTACACTTCTCAAAAACCCCAGCCTTTCCCGTATTTCCTTCAGCACCCCTTTGGCAATCACCTTTTCTTTGACGCCGAGGGTCAGATGCTCAAAAAAACCGTACGCACCTTTCACTGAAAGGGCTGTAAGCATATGAATGGATTCGCCACCCACGCGGACCGCCAGACTGGCGGGCTTCAGCCTGGCACCGCGGCAAAGGGCGCAAGGCCGAATGCTCATAAACTTTTCGATCTCATAACGGACGCGGTATGAGTTGGTCTCTCGATAGCGGCGGGAAAGATTCGGAATAACCCCCTCGAAAGGACGGTTGCGGGCGTATTTTTTGTGCGCCATCTGAAATTCAAATGGAATCCGTTCCTTACCGGATCCATACAGAAGCACTTCTTGAACTTCCGCCGGAATATTTTTGAATGGCCGGTCCCTATCAATGTCGTAATGGTCCAGTACCGCACACAACATTTGCTGGTAATAACCGGAAAACCGCCTCGGCCACGGGGATATGGCGCCTTTCGGCAGCGAAAGACCGGGATCGGAAACAACGAGGGCCGGATCAAAGGCCCGCTGTGTACCCAACCCGCTGCATTCCGGGCACGCGCCCGCGGGGTTATTAAAGGAAAACATCTGGGGCGTGAGTTCCGGCATACTGAGGCCGCATTTGGGGCAGGCCGCCTTCTGATTGAAAAAAACGTCCCCGGTCCCCACTTTTTCCACCACAGCTCTTCCATCTCCCAGGCCGAGGGTCAGCTCCATGGAATCCGTCAATCGCCGCTGAATCTCAGGCTTGACCACCAATCGGTCCACGACCACCTGGATCGTATGCTTTCGCGTTTTCGGAAGCACGATATCCTCTTCCAGCAGATGCATTGTTCCGTCGATCCTGACCCGGGTATACCCTTGTTTTCGAAGTTCCTGCAGCAGGCGTGTATGCTCACCTTTACGATCTTCCACCACGGGAGCCATAATCTGAATCCTGGTCCCTTCCTCCCAGCTTAAAATCTGATCCACAATCTGCTGAATGGTTTGGGAGCGGATCTCGATACCGCATTCCGGGCAGTAAGGTTGCCCCACCCGTGCAAAAAGGACCCGCATGTAATCATATATTTCCGTAACCGTTGCAACGGTGGAACGAGGGTTGCGGCTGAATCCCCGCTGTTCGATGGAGATGGCAGGCGAAAGTCCTTCGATGGCATCCACATCCGGCTTGTCCATCTGCTCCAGAAACTGCCTGGCATAAGCTGAAAGAGACTCCACATAACGTCTTTGCCCTTCTGCATAAATGGTGTCAAAAGCCAGAGAAGATTTCCCCGAGCCGGACAGGCCCGTAATCACCACAAACCGGTTGCGGGGAATATCGATGGAAATGTTTTTGAGGTTGTGCTGGCGGGCACCGCGTATCTTGATGGCATCAATGGACATGAATAAACTGGCTCTAGGTTCGGGGTGTCGGATTCCGGGTTAAAGCGGATCGATTCTTGGCCATCCGGGTAGCCATGAGGATGGCGGCTTTGAGACTCGAGGGATCGGCCTGGCCGGTTCCGGCAATATCATAGGCTGTACCGTGGTCCACGGACGTTCGGATAATGGGCAGACCCAGCGTCACATTGACGGCATCGGAAAAATGCAGCAATTTCAATGGAATCAATCCCTGATCATGGTACATGGCCACCACCGCCTCAAAACGGCCGGCGGCCGCTTGGTGAAACAGCGTGTCGGCCGGAAAAGGGCCTTTCACATCAATGCCATCCGCTTTTGCCCGGGAGATGGCCGGCGTAATAATTTCACGCTCTTCCGTGCCGAAAAGTCCTTCCTCGCCTGCATGGGGATTGAGTGCTGCAACCGCCAAACGCGGTCTTTCAAGTCCCAGGTCTTTTTCTAACGCTTTAGCGGCAATTAAAATGGTTTTGTAAACGGATTCCTGATCCAGCAGTTCGGGGACAGCTCCAAGAGCGCAATGGATGGTCACCAGTACAACCCGAAGTTTAGTCCCGGCAAGCATCATCACATAATCCTTGGTGTCGGTTTCATGGGCAATCAGCTGGGTATGTCCGTCATATTTGTATCCGGCTTCGTGCATGAGCACTTTGCTGATGGGGCCGGTCACCATCCCTTGTATTTCGTTTCGAAGTGCCATTTTAACGGCTTCGAGAATATATTCCACCATGGCCCTGCCGCCTGCCGCCACCGGCCGACCGGGTGCCATGCCCTCTCCATCAAGATCCGACAGGGACAGCAGGTCCACCATACCCGGCCTGCCCTTGGCCTCGCCAGGGGCCGAAACAACGTTGATGGAAATCTCTCTTTTTATCGACCCCTTTTCCGCGAGGCGTAAAACGGTGTCCCCAAGAACCGTGCCATCCCCAAAAACAACAGGCCGGCACGATTCGTAAATCGTCGGGTCCGAAAGTGCCATCACGATGATTTCCGGGCCCACACCCGCCGGATCTCCCATGGTGATGCCGATATAAGGCAAGGTTTTCAAAACTAAACCCCTTTCAAATTACAAAAAAAAGAGGTCCGGCCCTTGTGCATGGTCAAGAAGGAAACGGGCCGAACCTCAAAACAATTCCATTCTTATGGGTGTTCAAATGCCGAGTCTTTCCTCTGGAAACGCTTTTGATTGTGACAATTACCAATTTTTCTGCTTTGTCTCAAGAAAAAAGTCATTATGCGACGACACCGTTTTCTCGGGTTTAGATTTGATGCGCATACAATTTTTCTTGATAAAACTTTATTTCCTATTATAAAGTTAATGGTTAGACGGGGTTTAAAAATAGCAGCTCCATGTGTATTTCAGCATAGAAGGAGGAAAACAGTATTATGTCTCAAAAAAGTGCGTTAAAGGACAAAGTCGTTCTGGTGGTGGATGATGAGCCCGATGTTCTTGAAACCGTTGAAGAAGAACTGGATATGTGCCTCATTCACAAAGCAACGGACTACGATACGGCGCTTCAATACCTTCTTAGCTATACGTATGACATCGTCATTCTTGATATTATGGGGGTAAACGGTTTTGAACTGCTTAAAACGGCCGTCAGCAGAGAATTTCCCACCGTGATGCTGACCGCTCACGCGCTTTCTCCGGAATCCCTCAAAAAATCCATCAAACTGGGAGCAGTTTCATTTCTCCCAAAAGAAAAAATTGCCGAACTGACTACGTTTCTGGAAGATGTTGTTCTGGAAGAAGGAAAACCCGTTTGGGAAAAACTTTTCAGCAAACTGGGACATTATTTCAACAAACGATTTGGACCGGATTGGAAAGAAAAGGACCGGTTTTTCAAGGAATTTGAAGAAAATCTCAAAAAAGAAATGACAGATTAACTTAATTGGGGTATAGGGATGTTTCGGTACCCCTTTGAAGAATTGAAATGGGATCTATTACAGGACTTCAGGAATATTTAAACCGGAACTACAACGCTTCGGTCTTTGACGTAGCCTCCAACTCCCGTGAACCATGGGAATTTCACCTCCATGGACATCGCATCATTCGTGCTGGAATTTCTAATAATCTCACCTATGATCTTAAGATCAGGAGCCGGGAAACAGAAGAAACGGTTCTATCCAAAACAGATGTAAAGCTGCTTTATCCGCTGGATCTTTCTGAAAAGGTTCGACCGCTTCTCAAAACAGACAAAAAGGTCTCAAAACTCTCACTGGAACCGATTATTGCGCCCAGTCAAAGACACCACGTCAAAAACAAATCCCTTTTTCCCCTGATGAAAGAAAGGCAGGTGGTTTTTTTCACATTGCTGGAAGGCGAGATCATCAAAGGGCTTATTACCGGGTTCAGCCGATACGAAATTACCTGCAGTCTCAAAGGCGGCGTGCCGGTCACCATCCTGAGGCACGCTGTTTATGCTCTCCGCAACAAAAAAGGCCGCAGTTTCCTTAAATCTTTTCAGGAAAGGCACAGAGATTGGAAAAAGAGCAGCCTTTATGTAGCGTAACTGTCACGATACTTCCCTAAAGGCCGCCGTCGTGATCAATCTCAGCGAGCCACGCCAATTAATTGAAATATCGACGCCTGATCACTTGGCCGAGTTAATCTTCAACGCATAATAATTCTCCTTTTCATAGAAGAATTGTTCTACTTCATAATTATGATCAGGATTAAGATCCAGCACCACCCGTATTTTTGGTTTGGGCGCCTTGTGAACGCCGACCCTTATCCTTTTCACCACATCGTTTGTAACGGGAAAAGTCTTTTTGACGCCCGGCGCCAATCTGACTGAAGAAAAATCGCAGACAATCCGAGGCGCTTCCCCCTCAATTACGATTATCTCAGGGGGATAATAGCCGTTGAGTTCAAAGATAATCTGTGCGTGATCGGGATCTGTCACCACCGCGCGAATCTTCTGGATCACCCCTTTTCCATCACGCTTGAAAGTGGCAGATGCCGTTTTTTCAGGAGTCGCTGAAGACGTCTCAAAAAGCACGCGGTGCGCCCACCCCGACCGTTCATCATCTATGCGCACCGCATACCAATCGCCTTTTTGGTCTATTACCTGAAGCTTGTCGCCACGGGATATTCGAAAGAGGACCGCGTCTTTTAATGAAGGTCCTCTGCGGACATTTCCTTTTACCACCTTAACTGTCAATTCCTTCAGACCGTTTTCATCAGTTTGGGGTCCCATGCGTGCAGGGGGTTCAGGGGACAGTGTCTGTTTTGTATGAGCAGAGCCTGAAGGCTCAGCGGGTGGATTGGAGGAGAGGGGGTTTTTATCTTCCGGCTGCAGCTTGGTTTCGATAGGGTCCGCTTTTCGGGGAACCGCCCGCGGTTCTTCCGCGGGGGAAGACGAAGAAGCGATTTCGGCCGTCTTTTCGACTTCCACCGCAACAATCGGTGCCTGTTTATTCAGATCTTGCCCCGGAATCTCTTCATCAAAGGCATCATCGGCAAGTGCATCCTGCGGCTTTGAAGTGTCGTCTTTCAAAGCTTCCCGGGCGGGTTGATCCGATTTTTTCCGCTGCTCTTGTTGAGGCGGCGTCTCAGCTTTTTCCTCAACGGTTGCAACCTCGACAAGTGCTTTATCGGAAGAGGCGTACGGCTTGATGGGTTCCCGAATCTTCCGTTTGGAAACTGCCGGGACCGTTGGCGGTTTGCGGTCCGGATTGTTGTCCTTCAGGAGTAAAAAAGCAACCCCCAGAAAAACGACCACAAAACAAACTGCTCCAGTCAACCATATGGTCGCAGAACCTCGGCAGTCATAAAAAAAACGCTCAATACTGTTCCGTGAAAAAGGATGGCCCGTCATCATAGCGTTCTGCCTCCCATCATCAGAAAATAAACTCAAGTTTCACTGGAAACATCCCCATGCGCCCAAAAAAGTCTCTCAGGACAATTCCTCGCCGGCTTCTCTCTTGGCGCGCGCCCGATTTTCCCTGTCCATCCCCAGAAAAAATCGGTAGGGTCCCGGCGTACCGTGCGGAAGCAGTGCCACTCTGTCCCCCGGACCGACAAGGTCATAAATATTAATCACCTGACCATTTTTAAAGACGGCCTCAACTTCTTTTGGAGGAATCAAAAGCCGCTCAACCAGCGCATGAGCGCTCATCCCCGTATCCGGAACGGTTTCCGTCAACACATAGGGCAACCCACGCGCGTCCAGGTGCCGGCGTAAGAAACCGAATATGTGGATTGTAACGGTTCGACCCTCTTTATCTTTTGTCACCATCTGTCAATCATCTCCAATTCGTTTAACAAGATACCGTTTACCCCCCTCCCACCGGCGGAAAAAGCGCCACCCGCTCATCTCCTTTCAAAATATCTTCCAAAGATGCGTGGGCACCGTTAACCATAACAATCTTAATTCGTTCTTGCGGAAGTTTTAATGTTCGAATCAGCGTTGCCACTGAAATTTCACCATCCACAGGGTATTCAATGCCGACAAGAGATTCATAGCCGGGATAATATTTTCGCAATGTGGAACTTAAGAAAATCTTGAGGAGCATATGCATATCCCTTCATTAAAAACCTGATTCAGATGAACCCACACTCTCTAAGAAATAAGGGTCCATAATTTTATACCTATCACCATAATTGAATTGCTGTCAATCTTTTCTGTCAATTCTGCCTTATGTCAATATTGACTTAACCAATTGAAATTTTTGGATATTTTTCTTGATATTCTATTTTTTTTAGGGCATGTTATTAGGGCATGTTAATAGGCATATGATCCCCATCCGACAGGGCTTGGGATAAAGTGAATCCATTGGGCCGCTGATGAGAAACTGCGAAGGCGGATGTAACTGACCGAAAAAGACCAGGAATAAGGAGGATGTGGCATGTTTAAAATCATTCGGGTCAACATGACGGAACTTTCCACAAGCAGCGAAGAAATACCCAGTGATTATCAGGGGCTGGGTGGCAGGGGTCTGACTGCGGCAATTATCAACAAGGAAGTGGATCCCATCTGTTCACCCATTGGCGCCAACAACAAACTGGTGTTTGCGCCCGGGCTTCTGGGCGGAACCAACTGCGCCAATTCAGGGCGTATTTCCGTAGGTGGAAAAAGCCCGTTGACCGGCGGCATAAAAGAAGCCAATTCCGGCGGCCAGGCCGGTGGATACCTTTCCAAACTGGGCATTGCCGCCATTGTCATTGAGGGCATGCCCAAAGAAGACAAACTTTACAAACTTCTCATCGGCAAGGACAAATGTGAAATCGAGGAAGCCAATGAACTGAAAGGTATGGGAAACTACGCCACGGTTGAGCGACTGAAAGATGAATACGGGCTTGGCATGGGATATATCAGTATCGGTCAGGCGGGTGAAATGAAACTGGCTTCCGCAAGCGTCGCGTTCACGGACAGGGAACTGCGTCCCGCCCGACATGCCGGTCGCGGGGGCCTGGGTGCCGTCATGGGTTCCAAAGGTCTCAAAGCCATTGTTGTTGATCCCGCGGGTGGTGAAGCGGCCCCGATTACGGATAAAGAGGCTTTCAAGGCAGCCGCCAAACGCTTTGCAAAAGCATTAGCGGAACATCCGGTCACCAGCGAAGGGCTTCCCAATTACGGCACGGATATTCTCATCAACGTCATCAACGAAGCCGGCGCCCTTCCGACGCGTAACTTCAGTTCCGGACGGTTTGAAAACGCCGACAAAGTCGGGGGCGAAACCCTGAACAAACTCACCATTGAACGTAAGGGAGACCCGACCCACGGGTGCATGAGCGGTTGCGTCATCCGCTGCTCCGGCATTTATCTTGATACCAAAGGCCAGTATGTGTCCAAGTGGCCTGAATATGAAACAGTCTGGGCATTTGGTCCCAATTGCGGCGTCGACGATCTGGATGCCATTGCCCGAATGGACCGCGCCTGCGATGACTTCGGGGTCGACACCATTGAAACGGGGAATGCCGTGGCCGTAGCCATGGAAGGCGGTGTGAAAGAATTCGGGGATACGGCGGGTGCTGAAGAGCTGATCAATGAAATCGGGAAAGGCACGCCGCTGGGTCGTATTCTGGGTGGCGGCGCCGGTGCGGTGGGAAAAGCCTTCGGCGTCAGCAGGGTTCCCGTCGTTAAGAACCAGGCCATGCCCGCCTATGACCCCAGGGCCGTCAAAGGTGTGGGCGTCACCTATGCCACATCACCCATGGGCGCAGACCATACGGCCGGCTACGCCGTTGCCACCAACATTATGAAAGTGGGCGGTGATGTGAATCCGCTGCTATCGGAAAATCAAGCCAAGCTTTCAAGCAACTTCCAGGTGACCACTGCATTCATCGATACGGCCGGGCTCTGCCTTTTCGTGGCATTTCCGGTACTGGACATTCCCGATGCCCTTAATGCCATCGTGGACATGGTGAACGCCAAATACGGACTCTCCCTCACCGGAGATGATATCGGCGCTCTCGGCCAGAGGGTTCTGAAAACGGAAAATGATTTTAACACCCGGGCAGGGTTTACCCGGGCTGCCGATCGGCTTCCGGAGTTCTTCAGAACGGAAAAACTCCCGCCCCATGACGTGGTGTTTGATGTGTCCGACGAAGAACTTGATTCGGTTCTTGACTTTTAGAGGTAAATATCCAACAACGCAGACCGCACAGGTGATGTACTTAATCTGTGCGGTCAACATTCATCAAAACTTGTCATAATGGGTAAAATCACGGACCTCCCGTCGCTTCGGGCCGGAAGAATCATGGGCCGGATATCCCAGAGGAATGATGCTCACCAGTTCGTAACCCTCCGGCACACCCATGACCGCCCGGGCTTTGTCGTGGTCAAACAGCCCTGTGATCACCGTTCCCAGGCCAAGGCTGTGGGCCGTCAGGCACAGATTCTGAGCTGCAAGCCCAAGATCGAACATGAACCAGTCTCCGAATTTGGTCGTCACCTCACCCTTGATATAGCCGGAGCTGTTGAGCTTACCGCACAACACCAGAATCACGGGCGCTTCCACAAAATGTTTTCGTGCGGGATTGATTTTGGGCAAGACTTCCGCCAGTTTTTCCTTGACGCCCTGGTCTTTCACGACAATGACTTCCCAGCACTGTGTGTTGTGCCATGAGGGCGCCCACTGAACGGATGCCAGAATCTGATTGAGCAGCTCCTCAGGAACTTCCTTGTCCTGATATTTCCGAACGCTTCGCCTTCCCTTGATAATATCCATTAGATCCGCCATCCGATAATCTCCTTAAATATTTTGACTATTTACTCTTGTATCGGCTTTTTCATCATATGCACATGCCTGAAAAAGATATATCAGTTGAAGGAAAGGTTCAAGGGAAATAGAAGGTCGGAACATTGCAGAATCCTTCCAAAGGCTCGTATGGCACCCATTCATAGTGAAATAACCCGGACGATTTTGACATTGTGGTTTTCATCCTTTGTGGAAGGTGTTAACCTGGTTTCAGGTTTTTTACAGCGACAAGCGCTTTATTACCGGCTCCGGATTTGTTATCATTAATTGGAAAGAAAAAATGGAAGCTATTGGGGTCATGATCCCCGTGCCTGCCGGAAATACCGAAATACGACTGGTGACGAGGGCTTTGGACATGGGCAAACACAACGCATTGATGCTTTTGATTGTTTTCTTTATCCTGGCATGCCTGAACTTCGGCTGCAGCAATGAAAGCGCCAAAACGACGCCGCAGCCTGAAGTCATCCAGGGCTTTGCTTTTTTCGATTTGGGCGCCAATTCCCATTATTCGAGCGCTATCCGTCGAAAACTTGGAGAAAAGCTCGGGTCCGATGCCATAAGCCAACAGAACGTGATCGATCTCACCATTTACACCGGTAGTTTTTTCAAAAAGCATTTTCCCGGGCTTTTCAACCTGAACCGTGAGCTGAACCTGCCCGAGGGACAGCGCATCGAACACGATACCACAAAGCTCATGTACCGATATGCGCGGTTAAAGGAACTACCTTTCAAAGACATTATGCTTTATTTTTCCAACAACACAGGAAATCCCCTTTTCTTCAAAATTTCCGCAGGCCCCGGCGGCGCGGCGATTCTGGAAACCCTCAAAAAGAA
>ADZZ01000073.1 GCA_000179315.1 delta proteobacterium NaphS2 | reverse complement strand
CGGTCTCAAAACAAAAGCCGCTTCCTTCCTGGCTTTTGCATGATCCGGCTGTATTGACGGCCTGCTCGATTTCGTCTAAAGTTCCCGGAAAGCGAGATGCAAGAAAATCAGGCAGCAGGCTGATGGTCTTGTGCGCACTCGGGCAGTACCATCGAGGTACCAGACAGTATTCTGGAAATTTCCTGGGATAGGTGCCATGCCTGGCCAGGTCGCATCCTCCCTCGGGATGAAAGGGACAATGATCAAGCTCCGCATGTTCCCAGGCCTTTTGCTCATTGTATTCTTCTATGGTTAAATCTATAGGGTATCGAAGCTGCATATGAAAAAAATCGGACGTAATGAGCCCTGCCCATGCGGCAGCGGCAAAAAATATAAAAAATGTTGTCTCAACGCCTCCAAATTACCTATTGGAGGGACCTTTATTTATACGGATTTGGACAATTTATCAAATCAGGTGCCGGACTTGATTCAAGACAAGAAGTTTGATGAAGCCGAGGCGGTGTGCCGAAAGCTCTTGCGACAATATCCTGAGGAGATCGATGGCCTTCATCGTTATGCTGAACTCTATGAAGCTCAGGGAAAAAACTGGGACGCTGCTGAGTACTATCGAAAAGCAGTTGCATTTGCCGAAAAGGCTGGAGGGTTTGGGAAGGAATCCGTTCAATCCTTCCGACAAAAGGCTGAAAAACTTGCACTTGCCGAGAAGGGGTAGTCTCACTTTACAATACCGGTTCCAATAAACCACCGGTGGAATAATCAGATATTTTGAGCCGGTTCTTTGCTATTTATTGTGGCTGACAACAAATTATTTACAGCACGGGAAATCGTCGTATGAGCCAAAAACTTTTCCTGACCTCAAAAAATGACCCCAAAAGATACCTCCGCCACTTAAAATGTCAATTTAAAAGAGCGGCCATCCATCAGGCTCGTTCATCGCTTTTAAGTAAAAACCTTTCTGCGCTTCAAAAAGGATTTGAACCATCCACCAACTCAAATTACCATCCGCACCATCGTCTTTCGGAAATATTCCTCTAAGGAGTGGTTTCGCTAACCTAAAACTGACCCCCTAAAGGCCAAAACGACAACCTAAAATTGACCCCCCTGAGTGGACCTCTGGTAAGAAGGATTGCTAAATATCAATCCTATGCTGGAGGCAGAAAGGAGAATGCTCACGGTGGATCAATACAGCTACATACGGACGGCACATAGGGTTTATGGCAAAGCCATAAAACAAATTGCCCGGGAGACGGGACATTCCAAAAATACAGTTAAGAAGGTTCTTCGGGGAGAATACAGCGGTTATAAGCCAAGGATTGGACAAGCATACCCTGTTTTGGCCCCCTATATTAGAACCATCGACCGATGGTTGAAGGATGATAAGGATCGTCCCAAAAAGCAGCGGCATACGGCGGTGCGGGTTTTTAATCGTCTCAAACAGGAGCATGCTTTTCAAGGATCTGAGACAACTGTCCGGCGATATGTTCGCGAGGCAAAATTGAGATTGGGCGTTAGTGGTCGTGAGGTATTTATACCATCAGATCCACAGACCGGCGTCGAAGCCGAGGTGGACTGGGGAAACTGCATTGCCATTTTAGGGGGTGTCGAAACACGGCTGAAACTCTTTTGCATGCGATCCAAATTTTCCGGAAAGCATTTGGTTCGGTGTTATCCCTGCGAGCGGCAACAGGCCTTTTTTGACGGTCATATAAAAGGGTTCTCATTTTTTG
>ADZZ01000074.1 GCA_000179315.1 delta proteobacterium NaphS2 | reverse complement strand
AGCTGCATCATCGGGCAATTTTTGAAGAAACTGAGTCTTCAATCTACCCCACTTTAGAAGGGGTGGACACCGGGTCTTCGGTTCTTCCTGTTCAAAATCCCCCACCCCGGCCACCGGCTTTGGAGAACCCTCCGAAGAATGGTTCGGCCTGCGAACCGCATCGAAAGTGGATTGAAGAACAACTGAGGCTGGGTCGAAACGCCATGGCCATCTACCAGGACCTGGTGGAACTGTTCGCATTCACGCATCAATACAACAGCGTAAAGCGGTTCGTTCGAAGACTCAAAAAAAAGGACCCGCGTCAGTTTGACCGACTTGAATTTCTTCCCGGAGAAGAGGCCCAGGTTGACTATGGAACAGGAGCGCCGACGCTTCATGACAGCGGAAAACATCGCTGGCCTCGCTTGTTTGTCATGGTGTTGAAATATTCCGGGCGGGCCTTCCGGAAAGTGGTGTGGAAATCGAGCAAGGAAACATGGTGCAGGCTGCATGAGGAAGCATTCCGGTATTTTGGCGGATGCCCGGGATATGTAGCCTTGGATAACCTTAAGGAAGGCGTGATCAAGCCTGATATTTATGATCCCGAGCTTAATACGTTATATGCCGCGATGTTGTCTCATTACGACGTTGCGGCAGACCCGGCAAGGGTGAAGGATCCGAACCGAAAAGGGACGGTGGAAAACGGGGTTAAGTACACACAGAATACCGCCCTGAAGGGCCGGAAATTCGATTGTATTGACGCTCAGAATGATTGGCTCATGCATTGGGAAAAGCGCTGGGCGGCGCCTCGCATTCATGGCCGGGCCAAAAGACAGGTTGAAGAAATGTTCCAGGAGGAAAAACCCTGCCTTCTGCCTTTGCCCTTGTCGCCGTTTGTGTATTTTCGACAGGAAATCCGGACGGTTTACGATGACGGCACCATCCAGTTGGACAATTGTTACTACGCCGC
>ADZZ01000075.1 GCA_000179315.1 delta proteobacterium NaphS2 | reverse complement strand
ACCGAGTGTTGCGTGGTGCCGGGGTAACCCGGGCTGCGAAGCGTACACAGGGAACCTGTAGGCCGTGTGATAGAGCCTCGAAAGTTTTTGTAGCGGAAGCCGACGCCGTTCAACCAGCGGAAGGCAACATCCTGTTCACTTGTCAGCAAGGGGTGGCAGGGTTCCGCCGGGGTCAAAGAGCAGGGCATGCGGGTAGGGGGTCCTCCAGGAACCTGGGAGGCCCTGTCATCTCCGCTGGATATGATCGGGAAGGGAATCCCGGATATCAAGCCCCGGCCCGAAGTGGGAAGTGTATGACCCAGTTTGGGAGCAAAACAATCATGCACCGATGCGGTATCTGAAGGTGAAGGCAACGAAGCCTAAGGAGATGGATGTCAGGGAGTCGGAGTGTCCAGTATTACCGATGAAGCAGGGGAACCGGCCCGAGGGACCCTGTAGAGGGAAGGGGGCACCATGGTAGAGGAACCTTTGGAGGGAAAGATGCAAGGGACATCGAGACCTGAAAGCGTCTCAACGAGACTTCAAAGGATAGCGAAGTTGTCCAGGGAAGTGCCGGAGATGGTATGGACCACACTGGCACACCACATTGACATTGACTTACTCAGGGAGGCATATCGGCTGACGCGGAAAGACGGGGCTGTAGGGGTGGATGGACAAACGGCAAAGGCGTATAGTGAAAATCTTGAAGAAAATCTTCGAGACCTTTTGAACCGTTTCAAATCCGGTGATTACAAGGCACCGCCGGTCAGAAGAACGTATGTGCCAAAAGGGGATGGAAAGCGAACGAGGCCGATTGGGATACCGACATTTGAGGACAAAGTTCTTCAGCGGGCGGTGTCCATGGTTCTGAACGCAGTGTATGAGCAGGATTTTCTTGACTGCTCATATGGTTTTCGCCCCGGTCGATCGGCACATGATGCCCTTGAGGAGTTGAGGAAAGACGCCATGAGTTTGGGTGGCGGACATGTGCTTGAGCTGGATATCAAGAAATGTTTCGACGTCTTGGATCATGGTCATCTCAGAACCTTTCTGGACAAACGGGTACGTGACGGCGTGATACGAAAGGCCATTGATAAATGGCTGAAGGCGGGTGTACTGGAAGCGGGAACCATAAGCCATCCTGAGACCGGAACCCCTCAAGGAGGGGTCGTTTCGCCAATTTTGATGAACATCTATCTTCATGAGGTGTTGGATAAATGGTTCGTTCAGGAGGTAAGGCCGCGTCTCCATGAGGAAGCGTATCTGAAAAGGTACGCTGATGATGCTGTGATGGTATTCTGCAGCAAGGTGGATGCGGACAGAGTGATGGAAGTCCTACCCAAGAGGTTTGGCCGATTTGGTTTGACCCTTCACCCTGAAAAGACGGGGCTGATCAGGTTTACCCGGCCAGGTCCCGGTAACAGGGGGTCTGGCTCTTTTGATTTTTTGGGATTTACCCATTACTGGGCCAGATCCCGTAAAGGGAACTGGGTGGTGAAGCAGAAGACGGCCAAAGATCGATTTTCGCGGGCGCTGAAACGTATTGGGCAGTGGTGCCGGACGCATCGGCATTGGCCGGTATCCGAGCAGCACCGTTTATTGTCTCTTAAGTTACGAGGACATGCCCAGTACTACTACATTCGCGGTAATTCCTCGGCGGTCAGTCGGTTTTACCATGAAGTCCGTAGCATT
>ADZZ01000076.1 GCA_000179315.1 delta proteobacterium NaphS2 | reverse complement strand
CCACATTCTGTGCCCATGGATATTTGGATTGATTGTCCTTTGCGGCATGATCGAAGATATGAGAACATCCGAAGATGTTGCGACCTGTCTTTGGATTGATGAAATCATCTAATGCGATCATAAGTCGCCCATCGGACAAGGGGTCAGGAATGAGGTGCCATAAGGCGGCCCATAGGTTATGCCATGGTATTTTGTTGGAAGCCATAAAGGTGTAGAATCGACGTTTGTTAATGTTGAGCCCAAACAAGGTATTGAGGCAACGCAACACGTTTGAAGAGATAGATGAAGTGAAAGGGATGATGAAAGCCAGGATGGCATAAGAGAACCAGTGTGCTCGTTCCCTGCCGAGATTGGTGGAAGAAAAAGCATTTTGTAGAGGCTTTAAGATATCGTTTAGAATAAACATGTTGCCAAGCTCCTTTCCGATGGAATATCAATAAGTTGTTATCGAATCCTATCACGAGATGGAGCGAATTTCAAGGGTAAAAAGTTAAATAACTAGTTGAATTTATTGGCATAAAAATTGAAAAAATTTTTCATTTTTCGTGCCAAAATTCTCTGCGCATAATAAAAAAAATGCGCGGAACTGGCTGGAAAAATTGGAAAAGGTTCAAAAACGGTGAAACTTTAGATAGGTAATTTGGAGGCGTTGAGACAACATTTTTTATATTTTTTGCCGCTGCCGCATGGGCAGGGCTCATTACGTCCGATTTTTTTCATATGCAGCTTCGATACCCTATAGATTTAACCATAGAAGAATACAATGAGCAAAAGGCCTGGGAACATGCGGAGCTTGATCATTGTCCCTTTCATCCCGAGGGAGGATGCGACCTGGCCAGGCATGGCACCTATCCCAGGAAATTTCCAGAATACTGTCTGGTACCTCGATGGTACTGCCCGAGTGCGCACAAGACCATCAGCCTGCTGCCTGATTTTCTTGCATCTCGCTTTCCGGGAACTTTAGACGAAATCGAGCAGGCCGTCAATACAGCCGGATCATGCAAAAGCCAGGAAGAAGCGGCTTTTGTTTTGAGACCGGAGATATCTCTTCCATCAGGGCTTCGCTGGCTGAGGCGGAGGATCCAATATGTAAAGGAGGCACTGACAATTCTGGCCGGACTTCTTGTGACCGAATGTGCTCCGGATCTTGAATCATTCCGCAATAAATTCCGCACAAACAGGGTGCTGATCAAATTGCGTGAAATGGGTCGGGAATATCTGCCATCCATGCCGCCTATTGTCGGATTCGGCCCCCGTTCCGGCAAGCGGTATTGCCACCTTGGGTTTTCCAACAATTGATGGGGACTGTTTATGCCCGTTTGATGGGGTAAAAGGCTTCCGTTCGCCAATTTTTTTATAAGAATGGAGGTTTTAGATGGCAGAAAACGAACTACAAGAGCAGGTGGCGCTATTTCGCTACGGGATTATCGCGGATTTTGTTCATTTGCCGCCCGGATCAAGAGGGCTTTACGCTCAGATCAGGAAGAAAGCAGGGCAGGAATATGTTATTCCCGGCTCCAGACGCACCCGTGTGGCTGAAGAGACGATCCGTTCATGGTTGAAAAAATACCGCAAGGGCGGTTTTGACGCCCTACTGCCCAAAGAGCGCACGGACAAGGGGGAAACGAGAAAGCTGCCCCTTGAGATTTCGGATTTACTTCTTGAGGCCAAAGAAAAAGAACCGGAACTAACCGTTCCGCTGTTAATCAAGAAAGTCAGAGCATCCGGCAACATTCCCGATGATGTTCGGATGCCCAGATCCACCGTGTATAAACTGCTGGCACGCCACGGGTTAACCCGAAAGATTACATCACCTGATAGAGACCATCGTCGCTTCGCCTACCTCAATGCCGGGGATTTGTTCATGAGTGATGTCATGTACGGTCCGGCGGTCAGGAAAAATGACGGCAGGAAACGAAAAACCTATCTCATCGCTTTTATTGATGATGCGACCCGGGTGATCCCCTATGCCGCTTTTGCCCATTCGGAAAATACCGCTGCCTTCATGGAGGTGTTGAAACAAGCCGTTTTAAGGCGAGGTATCCCCATGCGGCTTTTTGTGGATAACGGATCAGCTTTCCGGTCACAGCATTTATCCCTGGTCTGCGCAAAACTCGGCATAACCCTGATTCACGCCAGACCCTACCATGCAGCGGCCAAGGGAAAAATCGAGAGATGGTTCAGAACGGTACGATTGCAGTTTCTCCCGATGCTTTCGGAAAAACATATGTTGAATCTGAAAGCGATCAACAGAGCACTTTGGACCTATATCGAAACAGAGTACCACCGTTCGCCCCATCGGAGTCTCTGCGAAACGCCCCTTGATCGCTGGGCCAGAGTGGGTGAGAAGGTCCGATATCCCGAACCGGGCGATGACCTGGACGACCTTTTCCTTTTTGAATCAAAACGCAAAGTGCAGAAAGACCGTACCGTAAGTCTGAACGGTATGGCCTATGAAATTGACGCTTCCCTGGTGGGAGAGACCGTAACACTCCGCTACAACCCTTCCGAGCAGGGCAAAGAGATAAAGGTCTGTCACAACGGCCGTTTCGTCCAAAAGGCGAAACTGGTGGACACCTACGCCAATTGCTTTGTGAAACGTGATCGCCCGTCTAAAACCATTGAAGCACTTGATCCTGAAAAGGCCGTCGATCATAAGCGGGAAAGCAGACCCAAACAACCTGTTAACTTCAGCAGGATCTCCGAAGCCGAAAAGGGGGATGGCTATGTATAAAAAGGTCTATGGGCTGACCCACTACCCTTTTGAAAAAGATCTGGAACCGGACAAACTGTTTGGTTCAAAAGCTGCTGATGAGCTTGAAGCCCGGCTCCATTATCTGTTGAAGCTGCGCGGTATCGGGCTTGTCACCGGAGAAGTGGGCAGCGGGAAAACCAGTATCTGCCGAAAGATGGCCGCTTCTCTGAATACGGGTCTGTACCGGGTGTTTTACGTTCCTCTGACCACCGGCAATGTAACGGATATCTACAAATCCATTGCCTGGGAAATGGGGCTAACCACGGAACGGAGCCTGGCAGCCCTTTATCGTTCCATCCATATGGAGGTCAACCGACTCTGTCTGGAATCCAAAATCAGGCCAGTGCTGATTATTGATGAAGCGCAATACTTGAGAAACGAGGTCCTCGAAAACCTCAGGCTGCTGACAAACTATGAGATGGACTCACAAAATCGTCTCTGCATGATATTTGTTGGCCAGGCCGAGTTGAGGCGACGGCTTTCACTGTCCGTCCATGAGCCTTTGGCTCAAAGGCTTGTGGTGCGTTATCACATATCCGGTCTTGCAAAAGAGGAGTTGCTCCCTTATCTGAAACACCGGCTTGAGTTGGCCGGAACCCAGATGGATCTTTTTGAACAGCCGGCTCTTGAAGCGCTTTTTCAGGCGACAAACGGTCTGCCACGCAAAATCAATCTGCTGGCACACCTCTCATTGAATGTGGCGGCACTGCAGAATGCCCAGCTTGTATCGGCTGAACATATTCTTACCGCAGTGGAGGAAACGGGATAGTGCTAAACCTGCATGATCAGATTCGGTGAAACAGAGGCGAGCTCTGCTGAGGAGCAACTCGCCAAGGGATAGCCGGATAGGCGACGACGAAATATCGTCATCGGGAGGGGAGTCTTCGGGCTCCCCTTTTTATGTGATATTTCCGAGGAGCCTTCATGCCTAAAAAAACCTCGGGGTTTGGGGCAGAGCCCCAAGGGTTTTCTCGAAACAGCACCCCGATCAGAAGATAGGCAGTCCGTCACGCATCGCCTTGCAACGATAAATCAATCAGGCAAAAACAAAATATTCTTCGTGCTTTATTGTGGACAATATCCGGTGGGATAATGTGAACGGCAACAATCGGTGAAAAACCCATTGAGACCCTGTGTTATATCGGTGATACCGTGCCCCACAATGTAAAGGGGGACCCGACACGGGTCAGGCAGGTCCTGACCAACCTGATGGCCAATGCCCCGAAATTTACCGAGGCTGGGGAGATCGAACTTTCCGTGGATGTTGAAGAAGAAGATGAGGGACGGATCAAGTTGCACGCAAGGGTCAGAGATACGGGGATCGGCATTCCCAGTGACAAATTGGAACTCATCTTTGATCCGTTCCGGCAGGCAGATGGATCCACCACCCGGAAATATGGCGGCACAGGCCTCGGCCTCTCCATCTGCAAACGGATATCCAGCCTGATGGGAGGGGATGTATGGGCGGAAAGCGATGAAGGAAAGGGAAGTATCTTTCACTTTACGGCCTGGTTCGGAAAATCCGAATCCAAAGAAAGCAGACCGTATACGCCTGTTTCCTTGACCGGGAAGAAGGCCCTGCTTGTGGATGACAATGAAACCAACCTGAAAATCCTGGCTCGGTATCTGGAACCTGTCGGTATGCGTTTGGTTTTGCTCGATAAGGGTATGGACGTGCTGCCGCTCCTAGAGAAATCCATTGATGAACAGGATCCTTTCGACATATGTATCGCCGATATCCAGATGCCCGACATGAGCGGCTATGAGGTCGCCAGACAGATCCGTCTATTCGAATCGCCACATGCCCGTCTGCGTATGTCAATCCGGTCCCTTCCCCTCATGGCGCTGTCCTCCATGATGGAGCGGGACGCAAAAAGGTGCGGAGAAGTCGGATTCGATGGTTTCCTGGCCAAGCCGGTCCGGAGGGAAAGGCTTTACCGTATGCTGGAGAGAATCCTTGGCGCAACACTTATTGGTGAGCAACGGATTCCGGTGGAGCCGGGTGAGGTCATGACGCACTATTCAGTCCGGGAGGAGATGAAACGTTCCGTTCGAATCCTTCTGGTAGAAGACAATCCCGTCAATCAAAAACTCGCAAAGATGATGCTGAAAAAGGCCGGATATCAGGTTCAGGTCGCCAATAATGGCAAAGAGGCAGTAGAGATGCTCATGGCCAGCCAGAATGGTTTTGACCTCATTTTCATGGACGTGCAGATGCCGGAGATGGATGGCCTCACCGCAACCCGCGAAATCCGGAGGCTTGAAAAAGAACATGTTCTGAGACCACCCCGAGGCAGAGATTTCCACCCATTGACAAGGCGGAGGATCCCCATCATCGCCATGACCGCCCACGCCATGAAGGGGGACCAGGAGACCTGCATGGATGCAGGTATGGATGATTACGTCGCCAAGCCGATTAAACGGGATGTGGTATTCAGTGTCGTAGAAAAATGGGCCATCGGGGGATAGGGGACGACCGTAAATGCTACGCATGGTCGTTTTTATCGAATCACGCCCATTTTTTTCTGAGAAGCGGCCCCGGAGGCATTGCCTTCTTAATGCGAAGATTGCTCACCGGATATGCGGTGTCTTACAACAGGAGGCACAAGCGCCACGGTCATTTCAAAAAAGAAAGATATTTCATTACGCATAAAAGTAAGTTTTGTAGATACGAATGATGTAACTTTAGTTCAGCCAAGCGACCTCCCTTATTGAAGCTTGAGAGTAAAGAAATAAGATTTGTGGGTCAAGAGAAAAGGAACCCTCTGCCTCAGCGTCCTATCGAAAAAAAGAAACAGTTTCCGCTTAAGGGATCACAGAATCTGAACATCAAATGGGTACTATCATGGTAATAGCGCCCGTGCTTGTATATGTGGGGATGGCTTCTGACATACGCGTTCCACTCGTTCCATGATCGCCAATGGCCTCTATATTCATATCTGTGCCCCTTATGCTTGTGGTGCCCGTAATGACGGTATTTGCCGTAGGGTTGTTTTCTGTATCCGTGATATCCATGATAGCCGCCAAGTCTCCGATCATCATGGCTTCGCCTATGATCACGACCACTGTGGTAGGATTTATTTTTTCCCGGACCGCCTTTCCCCGATTCGTTTTTCCACTGTCCGGCCGTTGAAACAGAAGGGGATAAAAAAAACAATAAAATAATTATCTTAATGATGTGTGTCGATTTCATCAGCTGTCTCCCTGCTATTCTTACGTTGAAATTGTCCGCCCTGAAGATCGAACGTGTTTGATTTTTCTTTGGATACCAGAGAGTATCAGCAGGAACCGTGCCGAATTATCCTCGATCGGTTGTTTTCGATTTGAAATCAGCCGGTTGTGTTTAAAAGAGAAGGCATTGAACAAAAGGACGAGGAGACTGCAGAAGGCAGAAAATGTCGAAAGACGAAGACCTCGATCGACAAAACTGTCGAAGTGTCTTTTTGACCAGGGTTGGATGGTGATCCTTACCCCGTTGCTAAGAAAGATGTTTTTCCGTCCAGAGTACCGGTAAAGTGACAGCCGCACTGTGCCTTGGAGTGCTTGGATTTGTGGTGGTTCTCATTCCGGACCGGATGGCACGGCGATAAGCATACTCCGCAATCTGTTCTACCAATCTCCCGCAGAACCCAGTCCCACCAGACGGAAGGCCACAATAAAGGTCGTGTCGCCGCTCTCCTGTCCGGCCCCCAGTTTGACACCCCAGCACTGTTCCTGGTAGCCCACCCATCCTGCGCTGGAAATGTTCTTTTCAACTTCCAGATCCCTCTGAAGTGATCCGCCTATGGAGAATCCATAGGACAGGTTGATGTTGGTCCGGAAGTTGATATTGGTCTGATTGTCAGCATTGTCGTAGGGGTAGTGCTGATAATTGATCTCGTAATAGTCCCGCCGGCCGCCGTATCTCTTGACAGTGAGTTCGCCGGACAGTGTTGTTTGGGTAAAAGCATTCTGGTAGTGATCCCAACCGGTGGAGCCTCTGATATCCAGTTCCGGAAAAGGTGTTACGATGAGTTCCGCCGTAAGCGGTGTGAACGGCTGGTCGTCCTCGTCATCGGTTTCCTTATAAATGTCATATCCCTGATTCAGGCGAAAAATGGCCCACTGATTGTAATGGATGTTCCCTTTTTTGTCCTCCAACCGTGCATCCAGAAAATTTTCAACTGAAAACGTTACACGGTTTCTGTCCTCATTCACCGTGGTATCACTAAAAGTGAGGTACCAGGGGGTCCCATAATCGTCCTGTTCAATGGGGGTGAACCAGGGTGATTCTTCGTCGTTATCATTATACCTCTGGTAAGTGTAGTAGAGTGACGGAGAGATCTTGTGTCGCAGTTTCGTGGCATTTCCCCATGAGGTGTCAAAAAATTTTTCCACGTTGGTACTCACCCTGGCGCTGGCTTCGTAAAGGCTTTTATACTGATGGCTTCCCTCCCCCTCGTTGTTGTCGATCCACTGGCCGTTGTAGGTATAACGAAAAGAGGGTTCAAACTCTACGTAGGGTCCAAGCCAGAAAGGAAAACTCAATTGGGGCGAAAGGGTAATGTTGTGTCCCCGGTTGGCCTCGTCACTCCAGATATAGTCATAATCCGTTTCAAGATTAAAAAAAACCGGCCAATCCAACAACTGCTCCTGAAGAAAATCAAAGTTCAGGCCGCCGACGGGCTGTTCCATCAGATTTTTGGTTGCTGGGTCCTCAACCTGCTGATAATAGCTGGCAATGCCCTGAAGCGTATAGGATTCTCCGTCCCGGGTGAGCCTCAGAGCGGATCTTCGGGTGGGAGAGCGCTTCTCCTGGACCGGCCGCTTCGATTCTTCCTGCAGGTTCGATCGCACCCCGAAACCGTAAAGCTTTTCCTCGAATTCCCTCAAGTAGTCCTGGTCGCTGACGAAATCTCCATCAAGGCGGGCGACGACCTCTGCGGGAAGATCCTGATCTGCCCGCCCTCTGAGCCAGTAACGGGTTTGGTTGGTTCGGGGATAAGGGCTGATATCCCGGGCATCCGTATCGTCCAGGTTTTTTGGAGTTTCTTTGTCCGAAAGGATATCAAATTCCAGGATACCCTTGGAATTCAGGCTTTCCAGGTAACGAAATTCCACGCCCTGCATATATCCCCGTTTTGACATGTAGCGGCCGTAAAAAGTGGCGTCGGTCTGATCGGAGATGGCCCAGTAAAAAGGGATCTGCACTTCTGCGCCGTTGAGGGTGGAATAGCCGATTTGGGGCGGCAACAGACCGGTTTGCCGTTTTGTCTTGGCTGGAAAAAACATGTAGGGAACGTAAATAATGGGAAGGTCTTGGATGCGAAACGCGGAATTTTTAACCGTGCCGTACCCCTCGATGGTAACCTTGACTTCCGATCCCGTGATGGTCCAGTCGGGATTGGTGCCGTCACAGGTGGTGATGGTGCACTCATTGATAACGTACGTGTTTTCGCCTGTTTTAAGCATCTGGCTTCCGCTCAGATAGTAATGGTTGGCTTTCAGGAAAAGTCTTCCGTCAAGAATCTCGCCGGTCTGTGTGTTGAGGTTGAAAGTTCCCTCTTTCCCCGTAATGATATCGCCATCCGTTTCAATCCTGAGTCCGCCTGAAACCTTTGCGATTCCGGTTTTTGTGTTGAATACAGCCGATTGGGTATAAAGGGCCTGGCGGGTTTTCTTGATAACCACATTATCTTGCGCGTGGTAAGTGCCTTCTTTGTCGTTATAAGAAAGGCTGTCGGCGGTGATTTCCCATGGGGTGTCGTCTTTTGTAATGGCCGCCTTTTTGGATGAAAAATTGACGGCCATACTCTCCTGCACAAACAAAGAGGCCATGAAAAAGAGATTCAAGCACAGGACCAAACTCAAACAGAGAGCCAAAGGCGAAATGGTCTCTGGAAGGAGTTTCCGTATCTTAATGGTGGCGGAACAAATTTTCATTTAAGACCTTTGTATCCGGGCGCCTTCGCGTGAGCCCTTATCTATGGAAGGTTTTTCAGCGGAAATCCTTCTGTTACACATTATCGGGTTTGTACCGGATCGGATCAAAAAATGTCAGCGCTTCACCCACCGTAAAAAGAGATCCGCAGACAACGATCAAATCCTTCGGGCCGGCAATGGCTTCCGCCTTCTCGAGGGCTTCTGAGAGATGAAAAACGATCTCACCGGGTGTGTTGAAAGACCCTGCTTTTTCCATCAGAACACGCGGGTCTGCCGCTCTTGAATAAACCGGTCTCGTGTAGAGCACCCGATCGCTCATTGGGACGATGGCCCGGAGCAGTGCCGGGATATCCTTGTCGGCCATAATGCCGATGACCAGAATCATTTTTTCGTAGGAAAAGTCCCTCAAAACGGTCTTGGCCAGGGCTCTCATGGCCCCGGCATTGTGGGCGCCGTCCAGAAGAATTGTGGGGTTTTCCTTGACAATCTGCATTCGCCCCGGCCAGGTTGATTTTTTGAGGCCTTCCCGAACGTTATCCGCGTCCTGTGAAAATCCTTTTGTCGCCAGCCGTTCCAGCATGCCCAGGGCCAACGCGGCGTTGCGCGCCTGGTGGATGCCGCCGAGTCCCAGCTGCAGGTTCTTTATATGAAGCTGCTGTCCGAAATAGTGGAGTCCCGACGGGATGCTGCGGTATCTCACATCTTTGCCCACCCGAAAGAACGGAGCGCCCCTTTGCTCTGCCACGGATTTCAACTGTTCAACGATTTCGGGCTGCGTAACGGCTGTTACCACGTCGATCCCTTTTTTGATGACGCCCGCTTTTTCCAGGGCAATTTGGGAAAGCCGGTTTCCCAGATATTCCTGGTGCTCCATGGAAATATTGGTGATGCCGGTTACAAGAGGCGTGATCACGTTGGTGGCGTCGAGCCGTCCGCCCATGCCCACTTCCATGATGGCGATATCCGTCTTCTCCCTGGCAAAATAAAGAATCGCCATGGCGGTGACGGCTTCAAAAAAGGTGGGCGGTTCATGGGCATCAAAAACACGCCGTAAGTCTTCTATCAATTCAGTGGTTTTTCCTTCTGTGATTTCCTCGCCATTGATCCTGAAGCGTTCCGTAAACCGGACCAGGTGGGGCGAAACATACGTGCCAACCCTGTAACCCGCTTCCTGCAGGATTGATCCGACAAAGGTCGCTACCGAGCCTTTGCCGTTGGTGCCGGCAATATGGATATAGTTCTGTCCCATGTGGGGATTCCCGAATGCCTCCAACAGGTTCTCGGTCTTGGAGAGCCCGAATTTTATGCCGAATTTTTGTAGGTTGAAAAGATGTTGAACGGCTGATTCATAAGACATTTTTTTGTTTGTATCGGATTGGATATTTATCATGATTTGTCTGTCGGGATTAAGTTATGATGCGATTCTTTTTTACTTTCTCGGCATATTTGCTGTATTATATTCGATTTGTCAATTCAAAATGTCAGATCCTTTCAAGGGTGGTATAGGACAGGTGCAGCAATTTCTTCCCCGCGGTTTTAAAGAATACTTCGACTTTATCGCCGGGAAGGAATCTGGAGACAACGCCTGCACCAAAGGCCGGATGCCTGACACGGTCACCCGATGAAAAGGATTGGGATGAAGATGCGTTTGCGGATCCCGTCATCGTTTTTTGTTTGTGCCAGGCGAGTTTTTCCGGGCGCGCATGGAATCTTCCCGTTTTTCCCGATTCATGTCCATAGACATCCGGAGGAAGGGAAGAAATGAAAGTGGAAAGCCCTTCCCCCCCTTGGCCGTAGCCTGACCATGCGGGGATCTCGGAGCCGGGATAGGAGATCATGAGATTGTCCTTGGCCCGTGTGGTCGCCACATACATGAGACGTCGCTCCTCCTCCAGATCATCGGGGTTGTTGTAAGCCCTGGCGGACGGGAATTTTCCTTCCATGGCCCAGATGACAAAGACCACGGGCCATTCAAGCCCCTTTGCGGAGTGGACCGTGGACAGGGTTAATTTTTCGTTGGTGGTTTCCCGGGTGATATCTTCCGTACTGCCCGGCGGATCCAGTACCAGATCGTCCAGAAAGGCGCGCAGTTTTCCGTAACGTTCCGCCATTGGGTTCAGCTGTTCCAATTCCTTTTCCCGCCTCGGATAGTCGTCATACCGTTCTCTTAAAAGGGGGACATAGTAGGCCATGACTTGGGAAACCGCTTCAACAGGGGTCAAGTGTTGCGGCGAAAGCCTTAAAAGCAAGTCACCCAGCGGTTTAAGGCCGCTGTCCCTTTTTCCCAGCTTGGGCCATTTGCAGAGATCCCAGGGGGCGATTCGGTTCTCTTTCATCCATTTGATGATCTTTTGGCTTTTTCCCTGGCCGATATTTTTGATAAGCCTCAATATTCGTAGCCAGCTGACGGTTTCGTCGGGATTGACGACCACCCGCATGTGGGCCAGAAAATCCTTGATATGGGCCGATTCAAGGAACTTGAACCCTCCGTATTTCACATAAGGGATTCCCTGCCGGGTTAACTCGGCTTCCAGTTCAAAGGAATGATAGGCCGCACGGAAAAGGACGGCAATATCATTGAGACGGGTGCCCTTTGAAACGGCATTTCGCACGTATCGTGAGATGTAAGTGGCCTGTTCCTGCTCCGTGTGCGTATCGACAACCTTTGGTTTTTCTCCGCCTTCGCGTTTTGTGAAGAGGCACTTGGTATATTTTTCGCCGGCAAAGTCCATCAGCGCATTGGTGAGCGCCAGGATGGGCTGGGTAGACCGGTAATTCTGCTCCAGTTTAATGATTTTCGTGTCGGGAAAGGCATTGGGAAAATCAAGCATGTTTCGGAAGTTGGCGCCTCGAAAGGAATAGATGGACTGGGAATCATCGCCCACCACCATGACGTTTTGGTGGTCGTGAGCCAGCCATCTGACAATGTCCGCCTGAATGCAGTTGGTATCCTGGTATTCATCTACCATGACATAGCGATACTGTTCGCCCAGTTCTTTTCGGATGGGGCCGTTCTCCATGAGGAGCTGCCTGAAGCGGATGATGAGATCGTCATAATCCATCAGCTGATGCGTTTTCTTGTATTCGGCATAGAGTTTCCCCAGGCGCTGAATATGAGGGGCCACCTCCATGAACTGCCCGAATTCATTCATCATGAGCGCTTCGATGGGCTGTTCCAGGTTGGCTGCCTTGCTGATGATATTGGCCAGCGTGCCGCGTTTTGGAAATCTGGCCGGCTTATCGCTCATTTTGAGATCGGGCACCAGGCTGCGAAGAACCTCCTCCATGTCTGATCGGTCCAGGATGGTGAAGCTGTTTTGGTAGCCCAATTCTTTGGCGTGGTTTCGCAGAACCCTGAAGGCCAGCGCGTGAAATGTGCCGCCGGAAACAAACCGGCACCTTTTATCGGAGAGTTCCGATGCCCTGTTCAGCATTTCCTGAGCGCTCTTTCGGGTGAAAGTGAGCAAGAGAATGGCTTCGGGAGGAACACCGGTTTCAACGAGCCGGGCGACCCGGTAAACCAGGGTCCTGGTTTTTCCGCTTCCCGCGCCCGCGATGACGAGGACCGGACCTGAAAGGGTCATGACCGCTTTCAGCTGTTCGGGATTCAAAACATTTTCGTAAGCAATCTTTCGGGTCAAATTTGATTTCCTTTATCTTGGATCGGGGTAAATGGGCCGGCCCGTTGCTCAGTACGTGTTTTCACGGGCAGGGTGTCAAAACAGAAGCATCAGAAGAGGACCCATGGCGATGATGATCAAAGCAAACAAAATGAAGAACGGCAGCAAAAAGGCCACAATCACCCTGGCATACGATGTGTGATGAATTTCGTGCAGACCGATCACCTGAACGACCAGTCTCCAAACGGTTGCAATCCAGCCGCCCATAAAGGGGATCACATTCCATGCGAGCGCCGCCTGGGAATAAGCAACCACTCTGAAAGTCGATTGGTAGCCTTCTGTCCCCCCCCTGACCATCAAAAGCATCAAATGAAGGATGCCGCTGTAAAAAAACATGTTCAGGATGACCGCTAAAGGGATTCCCACCATGAGCGTAAAGAGTATCCAGACGCCGCCCAAGTGAGCGGAAACGGTATCGCCAAAAGGTATCAGACCCAGAGAGAACAGGAGCACAGGCCAAAAAAAAGCAAGCATATCCCCAACACCGCCAACCAGCAGACCAAAGGCAAGCGGCTCTCTGTATCCGCCGGGCTGGTTTCGGGCGCCGAATAGCGCACCGGGCCTAAAAAGCGCATTTTTAAAGGTCAGGAAAATGCCGCTTAATAGTCCCAGGTCGGCTCTTCTCTCCCAGGGGGTACCACCCGTTTCGCCTTCAGCATCGGTGGGTGATCCCGAAGTTTCCGTTTCAGCTGTTTCCGGTGGTTTTCTCTCGGATAAACCGTCCGTCCCGTTTGCGCCTGAAAGGGGAAATTTCCTGTGGCATCGGGGGCAGATGGCCATTTTTGCGGCTTCGGGAATTTTTTTCTCAGAGATCCTCTTGGAAAAGCGGCAGTAGGGACAGACCAGTTCAACACTCACTTTTCTGCTCCTTCCGGCGTTTTGAAAGTGTTTTTTTATCCGACCAGCGTTTGAGTCGGCCCATCAGTCCCCTTGAAGAAGATCGGTCCAATGCCTCGGTTCTCAGTTGAAACCCTTCTTTCGTCTGCAGTGCGGTCTGAAGACATTCTTTTCGGTCAGGACACTGAAGACATTCAGGAACAATTTCCCTCAGGCCTTCTTTTCCCATGGGAAAGACATTGTCAAGGACGCCGAAACAGTCCTTTCGATTTTGGGTCATGATGCGTGGTCCCTGCATTTATGATGGTTGTTGAACGGTTTTATGCCTTGGCCGCCCGCAATATACACTATTCCTTTGTCCGAATAAACCCTGATCTTAAAATTTGGATTTGAAGGGTATCTCGACGCCTTGCAACTGTCCGCTTCATTCCGTGATGGATCGCAGGTAATTTCGTTGACATGGGAAAGGTGAGATCCTATGATTCGGATACTATGGAAAGAACCAATCGAATCTATCTGGTCAGGCATGGCCAAGTAAAAGGACATGAAGAGATTCCCATATACGGTCATACGGATGTGGACGTGACCGATATCGGCGTGCTTCAGCTGGAAAAGATGGCTGAGCGACTTCGGCTGGTGGAGCCCGCGGCCATCTATGCCAGCGATCTTAAACGGGCAGCCGGCGGCGCCCGTCAGATCGGCGCTTATCATAACGTGCCGGTTCACTGTTTGCCGGAACTTCGAGAGATGTACTTTGGAGATTGGGAGGGGATCACGCTGGGCCAAATCATCAATGATTACCCGGAGGAAGTGGAAAAGAGAAAAAGGGATCTCGCCGATTATGCGCCTCCGGGAGGAGGAGAATCCATTTCCCGGCTCTCTCGAAGGATCATTCCGGCTTTTGAAAATATTCGTGCAGAACACGCCGGAAAAGACGTGGTAATTGTGGCGCATGGGGGTGTGAACAGGGTGATCCTCGCGCACGCTCTGGGCCTGGAGTTGAGCCAGGCATTTAATATTCAGCAGGATTACGGGTGTTTGAATATTATTGATTATTATCCCGACTCAGTGGGGATTCAATTGATGAATGGATAATGGAAGCCATGGGAAAGCCTAAAACGGCCACTGCGGAATCTTCAGGCGAGAGTCATATGGCGGCCCAAACCGGCTTTGAAGAGATTTTACAGCGGGCTGCATCATTAAGGGAGCTGGGCCTGCTGGAAAAGGCTGTCGGAGAATACGAAAGTCTCTTTGACACGGATTGTTCACCTTCAAGAATCATTCCCGGGTTGGTGGCCTGTCTTGGAAAAACCCATTCTCCCTCAAAAATCATCCGGAAAATTGATGAAGCGGTAAATGGATTACGATTAAACGATTTGCGGATCGCTCAGATCAAATTTGTCCTTGGATTGGAGAATGAACGAAGGGGACATGAAGATCTTGCCCTTGAGATGTATAAAGCCGCTTTGGAAGCGGATCCGAAAAACGCCAAAATAGAAAAGAAGATCAGGCAGGTGGTTTCAAAACTCTATTCAGGTTCCAGGTATGATTACCTGCTTCGAAACAACAGGGTGACGTCCGACCAACTTCGAAGGGCGCTGGCGCTTTCAAAGAAAACCAAACAGAGCGTAGAATATGTTCTCATTCAACAATTTAACATTCCAAAAAGTCAAGTGGGAAAGTCCCTCTCACTGTATTACCGGTGCCCGTTTCGGTCTTTTGATCCGAAAACTGAAGTCCCCGTCGAACTCATCGGGAACTTGAAGAAATCTTTTTTGCTTCATGATTCGTGGGTGCCCATGAGTTGGGGGAAAAACGGGGTGGAGATTCTTATCGACGACCCTGGAGACCTGAGAAAAACGGGTCAGATCAGAGGCCTGACCAAAACCACCAAGATTAATTTTTCAGTGGGGATCAGGGAGGACATCGAAAAGTACGTTCTTCATTTTTTTGAAAAAAAGTCCGAGTCCAGCGTGGAAGACATGATTTCCGAACTGGATATGATCCCTGATATCGAATTTGAAGAGGAGGACGAGGATGGTCTGGAGCCTGAGGAAGAGCTGCTGAACGAAGAATCGAGCCAGGTGGTCCGACTGGTGGACCAGGTCATTATCAACGCCTACCGAAACAACGCATCGGACATCCATATTGAACCGTCGCCGGAAACCCGCAAAACCGGCATCCGTTTTAGAATGGACGGCGTTTGCCAGGATTACGCTCACGTACCTGAGCACATGGCTCGGGGAATTCTTTCCCGACTGAAAATTATGGCAGGCCTCGATATCGCTGAAAGGCGTTTGCCCCAGGACGGAAAAATTAAATTCAGGCGAAAAGGCATCAAACCCTTTGAACTCCGTTTGGCGACCATCCCCACTGCCGGAGGGCGGGAGGATGCGGTTTTGAGGGTCCTGGCCAGTGCGGGCGCCATGGCTTTTTCGGACATGGGATTGAGCGATCGAAACATGAAAGTCATGGAACGGATCATCAGCCAGCCTTACGGCATGATTCTCGTGGTGGGACCCACGGGTTCGGGTAAAACCACAACGCTTCATTCCGCTCTCGGCCGCATCAACAACCCCGGTATTAAAATCTGGACCGCTGAAGATCCGGTGGAAATTACTCAGGTGGGGCTCCGGCAGGTGGAAGCAAAACCAAAAATCGGGCTCGATTTTGCGAGAATCATGCGGTCCTTTCTGAGAGCGGACCCGGATGTGATCATGATCGGGGAGATGCGTGATTTCGAAACAGCCAGCATCGGAATCGAAGCATCCCTGACCGGTCATCTGGTTTTTTCCACGTTGCATACCAACAGCGCCCCCGAAACCGTCACCCGTCTTCTGGATATGGGATTAAATCCTCTCAATTTTTCGGATTCCCTGCTGGGGGTGCTGGCGCAGCGCCTGCTCCGAAGGCTGTGCACGCAGTGCAAGAAAAAATATCACCCCACCGAAGAGGAATTTGAAGAGATCCGAGCTGAATACGGCCGTGACGCATTTAGGAAAACCGGCATTCAGTATGCGCCTGATTTGACTTTATACCGCCCCTGGAAATGCGATGCCTGTGCAGGAACCGGATACAAAGGTCGGATGGGAATTCACGAGTTGCTGGAGGGCACGCCCGAGATAAAGGCGCTCATCAAAAAGAAAGCGAATTCAGAGGAGATTTTCGAAACCGGTTCCAGACAGGGAATGACAACGCTCAAACAGGATGGCATTGTAAAAGCATTTGCGGGGTTAACGGATATGAGCGAGGTAAGAAGAGTTTGCATCAATTAACAGGCCTGTGGGTCAGGAGGTGTTGACCGTGGCAAAGAAAGCCCTGGTTGTGGATAACGACTTCTTTTTCGTGGAATTTTTGACGGAACTCCTGGAAAGCAAAGGATATGAAGTCGTTAAGGCCTACGACGGAAAAGAAGGGGTTTCAAAGCTTGAAGAATCGGTTTTTGATGTTCTTTTTGCCGATCTCATTATGCCCAAAATAGACGGAATTCAGTTGATAAGATTTGCGCGAAAAAAAATTCCACCGGGTCAATTGAACATTGTTGCCGTTTCAGGAACCCTCATTGAGCAAATAGAAGAAATCAAGAATATCGGTGCGGATTACTGTGTCGTTAAAGGTCCTCTGGAGGAGATGACGGATTATCTCGGCGGTCTTTTGGACAACCTGGCCCAAAACAAATCCGCCCCGCGGTTTGTGGATCCCGGAAAGCTTTATCCCCGTCAAGCGACTGCGGAGTTGGTTGACGAGTTGAGCTTTCAAAAAGCGGTTTTTGACAGCATCGGTGTCGGCATTCTGGTGGTGGATCGCGATGCACGGTTGATGCGCGCCAACACCATGGCCCTTGAACTTCTCCATAAAAAATTTGAAGATGTTGTGAACCTCAGGATTACCGATGTTTTCCCTCAGGAAGGGCGGGGCCGATTGGTAAAGGCACTTAAGGAGGTGACCAAAGACCTTCAGTTGAAGCGTCGAAGCTTTTACCTGTCCATCTCACTGAAGATCGTTGTATCGGTTCTCAGAATGGGAAAAGATCCGGATGGGTGGATACTGACAATGGAGGATATAGGTTCATGAGTCGAACAAGTATCAGAAATAAACTTATTCTCAGTTTTCTTGTTTTACTCCTGTTGCTGATGATCGTTGTGGCCGTCATTAACCGGTTGACCCATGACTACTATACGGCCCAGGCTATTTCCGTAGCGCTGGCACTGGCAGCGGGCGCGTTTTTCGGAGGCTATTTTTCAAGATCGATTGTCAGCCGTTTGAAAAGCTTGAGTGCCGTGGCAACGGAAATCAGTCACGGAGATCTCTCAAAGGACATTCCCCTGGTGAGCCGGGACGAGATCCGCGATCTGGAAGAGGTGTTTGCCGCCATGGTGAAGGATCTCAGGCGAATGATTTCGGATATCAAGAACGTTGCGCTACAAATGGAAGAAACCAATAAGGCGCTGGGCAGCCTGTCGCAAAAAGTCCTGGCCAGCAGTGAGGAAATTGATGCATCGGCCATGTCCATCGCCAAGGGATCCGAACAACAAACCATGATCGTGCAGAAGACATCCCTGATTATCAACAACAGTGTCGATCAGATGGATGCTGCGGGCCGGCAGTCGGCTCAAACGGTTTCAAAAATCAAAGACGCCCTGGTAAAAACGGGAAGCGGTGAAGCCAAGGCTAGGGAAATCCTTACATATCTTGACAATGTTCTCAGGCAGATTGCCGAAAACACTAAACCTATTTATCGATTGAGCAACAAGATCGAAAAGATCAAGATGGTGATGCATGTTATGGACGAGGTGGCTCAGAAAACGGAGCTGCTTTCATTAAATGCCTCCATCGAGGCCACCCGGGCCGGGGAAATGGGCAAAGGGTTTGCACTGGTGGCCAACGAAATACGGAGCATGGCGGAAAACTCCAAGCAGTCCTCCCAGGAGATCGGGCGGATCGTGGATGACATATTTGAAGACAACAAAGCGGTGATTGAGGCGCTCAGGAAAAGTGAAACGGATGTGGGCAAGGGGCGCGGCATTATTACCAGTGTGGTTGGCACATTTCGGGACATGGTGTCGGGTGTCAAAGAAATCTCGGCCGAGGTGAAAGCGGTGGAAGCGGTGACACTGAGCCAGGTGAAGGAAATACGGGGGTTGCTCACACATTTTGAAACGCTTTCGAGACTGGCCCAGGAAAATTTCGTGTCCACCCAGAAAACGACCGTGGGAACCCGCAATCAGAAGGAGGGGATGCAGAAAATTGTCCAGTTGATGCAGTCCTTGAATACCCTTTCCGAAAGGATGATGGCATCTCAGCGGCGTTTCAGACTCCGCGGGGATTAAGACAATGGATATCTTCATTTTCGAGGCCGCCGGACACAACCTCGCCATTGAGGCCAAATACGTATACCGCATCGCGGATAGTGTGAACATCGTGCCTGTGCCGCTCATGCCATCATGTTATGAGGGCCTTTTATATTACAGAGGAGATCTGTTTGATGTCATTGATATGGGGCGTCTGATGGAAAGGGACGCTTCTTTGCTGCACGATGATCCCGTTATTATTCTCCTTAAATGGGACATCGGAAAACTGGGTTTGATTCCGGACAGGATTGTTGGCATGAAGTGGGTCGAGCACGACGGCGCATCCGGCACCGTTATCGGTCAGGAAGGGGATGCGGCGAAGTTGATGACGCCTGACGATATCTGGCACAAACTGACGGGTTTGGCCTATGGAACTTGAAAAATACCGGAAAATTTTCATTCAGGAATCGAGCCGATATGTGGAGGAGCTGGATGCTATTCTGCTGAAGCTGGAAAAAAACCTCCAGGATCAAGCCCTGTGGAGCGAGATTCACGGTAAAATCCATTCCGTAAAGGGAATGGCCAGAGCCCTCAGCATGATGGAGTTGTCAACCCTTTGTCATTCCATGGAGTCCTGGTGCAAACTTTTTCAGGAAGGTGCCAAAAAGCCCAACGAAGCAGTTGTTCAACTGCTTTTTGACGGCATCGACCTGCTCAAAGCTTTTGTGGCAGGCAAGGGTGAAATTACTGAACCGCAGGATCTGGAAAGGCTGAAAGGGCTTTCGGAAAATCTCGCCAAAGATCCGGAAGAATTTGTTGCGCGGACGGCGCCTGAAGTAAGGCCGGCGGCTGGCCCCGGTAAAATTGATCGGATACGTGTCGATTCCGCGCTGATTGAATCTCTGCTGGCCCGATCACAAGAAATCATGTTGCTGGAAAAAACGCTTCCACCGCTGACGCAGGATCAGATTTCAGCAGGTTTTAAAAACTGGGTGAACCACTACATTTCCATGCTCAAAGGGCTCTATTTCCAGTTGGCCCAGCTCAGGCTCATGCCCGTGCAGGACTTTGGGGAGCTCTTCAAAAAAGCAATTCGCGATTTGGCCAAATCCTACGACCGGGAAGTGACCCTTGAAATTGTCGGCGGTGAAATCGAGGTGGATATCGGTTTGATGGACCGATTGAGAGAACCGTTTATGCACCTGCTACGCAATGCGGTGGCCCATGGCATCGAACCACCGGATGAGCGTGTAAAAGCCGGCAAGCTCCGGGAAGGAAAAATCGTGCTGGAGGCGGAGAGGCAGGGAGACCAACTCATACTAACCGTCCGTGATGATGGCCGGGGGCTCGACCGAAAGGCTATCCGCGCATATCTTGGGGACAAGATGGGCATGTCCCGTGAGGAAATGGCATCGCTTGGAGAGGAACAGTTCCTGGATTTTATCTGTCGTCCCGATTTTTCATCGGCCAAGGAGACGAACCAATTGGCCGGAAGAGGGATCGGAATGAATGTCATTGCCCAATCCGTTGGGTATCTGGGCGGCACCATGAAAATCCACTCGGAACCTTCAAAGGGAACGCAGTTTGTCATCAGCCTGCCCCTTTCCCTTTCCATCATCTATGCGGTTTTGTTTAGACTCGGAAAATATGTTTTGGCCATCCCCACGAGCCATGTGGAAGGTATCGAAAAGGTGGATTTGAAATCTTTGGACGAGGCCGGGCGACTCTGTGATCTCAGGCGCCTTTTACGGATTGATCCGGACAAATCGGGCAAAGGGCATCTCATTCGGATGCGGCAGCTTGTGAACCCGAGTGCGCCCCCTTCAAATCATAAGGATTTGGGAATTATGGCGGACGTCATCGTCGGCAACATGCCGCTGATGGCCATCCCCCTGGGAGAGCTGCTGGCTAAAACCGGGCTTTTTGCCGGAGTGGGCATCATGGAAAACGGCGATATCTCCCTGATTCTCGACCTTGAAAAAATTCAGGCGACGCGTGTCGACTCCTGATTTCTAATCCTGCCTCTATCAATCAGAGTATCTTATTGTGTTACTCTTTTTTCCAAGGCACTTAACAAGACAGATTCGTTTAAAAATCCCGGGAGGAGAGCTTAATGGAAGGAAATATCGTTTATTCAACCGATCCGGAAGATTTCTATTACGTTGATATCAACGTTCCCTGCCAGAGCGCTTGTCCGGCCGATACCAATATACCGGCCTATATCCGTGCCCTCTTTGAAGGTGAATACCAAAATTCCTATGACATGAATCGTGCGGCAAATATCCTTCCGGGAGTCCTTGGCCGCGTCTGTTCAAGGCCCTGTGAGGACAAGTGCCGGCATGGAGAAGCCGAATTGGGGCTCCCGGTGAACATCTGCCATATCAAGCGCGCCGCATCGGATTTCAGAAAAGGGAAAGCCGCATCGCCTTTTAACGCTTTACCCGGGATCGACAAGAAGGTGGGAATTATCGGCTCAGGACCTGCCGGGTTGGCTGCGGCGCACGATCTGGCCTGCCTCGGATTTTCGGTCACTATCTATGAGGCCATGGGAAGACCGGGTGGCATGCTTCGGTACGGCATTCCCGAGTTCAGGCTGCCCAGGCAGGTTCTGGATATTGAAATCGAGGCCGTTTTGCGCCTGGGCGTGGCGATTGAAACAGGTGTAAGCGTGGGCCGGGATATGGATGTGGATGAACTCCTCGTAAAGCATGACGCTCTGCTGTCGGCCACGGGCTGCTATCGGCCCATCCCCTTAAACGTTCCGGGCGAATCCCTGGAGGGTGTGCACTCGGGGCTGGAATTTATGATGAAGGTGTGCAAGGGGGAAAATGTACGCTTGGGTGACCGGATATTGGTGATCGGTGCGGGGTTTACCGCTTTTGATTGCGCGCGAACAGCCTTACGGATCGGGGCAAAGGAAGTCAGCATTTGCCTACGACGCACGGAAGAGGATTTGCGGGTGACCGGTGACGAAATCCTTGAGACAAAGAAGGAGGGCGTAAAAATCGAATCCCTCATGCTCGCAAAAGAGATTCTTGGTAAACAATCTGTCAAGGGCGTGACGTTTTTCAGGACAAGGCCGGGTAAGAACAGAGATGACGGCAAAAGAGATGTAACACCCATTGCGGGAAGCGAATTCGTCCTGGAAACCGACGCTGTGATCGTGGCCACGGGACAGAGACCGGGCCCCTTTGAAGCGCCTGGTGAAAAGGATGAAAACGGTCTTATCATTGCCGACAGGGAATTTTTTCGCGCATCCCGCAAAGGGCTTTATGTCACCGGCGATTATTTGACCGGCCCTTCCACGGTCATCGAGGCCGTGGCCATGGGAAGAAGGGCGGCCCACCGGATTGCCCGGGATCTGACGGGAAAGGCCTTTTATGAGAAAGCCGTGTGTCTCAAGGATTGTCAGCCGACAGACAGAAAACGACCATGGGATTTTTTGCCGAGACAGGAAATGCCGACGTTAACCCCCGTTGAAAAGCGTTTTGAGATCCCCGACATTGAGGTCGAAACCGGATATTTAAAGGAACAATCCCGTGAAGAGGCAAAGCGATGCTACCTTTGTTACCTGCACTATGAAATAGACATGGAGCGCTGTATCTATTGTCGTTATTGCATCGATGTGGCACCCAGAGACTGTATCAAACTCGTAAATGGCGTAGAAACCAATGACGACGGTGCCATTATCGGATTTGTGGAAACCTCTGAGTGGGAAAAGGTGAATGCCGTTATCATCGATAACAAAAGGTGTATCCGTTGCGGGGAGTGCGTGCGGGTTTGTCCCATGGACTGCATATCCGTGACCAAGGTTGAACTGGTCGATCGAAAAATTTGAAGAGGCGGTTTAACATGGCTGAACAGCATTTTGTGGTTATCGGGAACGGCCCCGCGGGAAACGAGGCCGCGCTGACCCTTCGTGAACACGCTCCCGAGGCCCGTGTTACGATTATCAGCAGAGAACGGGGCGGTTGCTTTAGACCGCATTTTCTCCCCCGTTTTGTTGTGGGCAAATTGGCTGAAGAGGACCTCTATCTCTCTTCTGCCGTTTCATACAGAGATAAGGGGATCAAGCTTCGTAGCGGCCAGGAAGTCGTGAGCGTTCATCCGGATAAACGGAAGATCATTCTGGACCATAAGGAGATCATCTCCTTTGACGGCCTGATCATCGCAGTTGGCGGAAGGCCCCGGATTCCTGAAAATCTAATGGTTTTTGGGGATCTCATGCTGACACTCAAGACCGTACAGGATGCCAAAGTCTGGATCCGTAAGCTGAATGAGACGGATACGGTTCTGATGATCGGAGGAGATCTGACCTCCCTGTCTTTTACAAAGCAACTGGTGGATGTGGGGAAGAAGGTCTGTTTCGCCCTCAATGATGACGCCTTCTGGCCCCTCAGATTCGATCGCTATTTATACAATCAGGTAGCGGGTAGGCTTAGAGAGAACGGTGTGGAAGTGCTCGAATATTCCCGCATCAGGGGGATGTCCCTCCTTTCAGACGGCATGATTGAAGTAAATACGGATTATGAAAAGGTCCGGGCCGGTCTGGTAGGCGCCTTCTTCGGTTTAAAGCCTGATATCGCGTTTCTCGCGCGAAGCGGTCTTAAGATTGACAGGGGGATCCTGGTGGATGAATATCTTCATGCGGGGTTTGAGGGCGTATACGCCACAGGCGATTGTGCCCAGGTTTTCCACCCCGATCTTCGGGATTACTGGGTTTCCATCGGACATGATAATGCCGTTGCCTTAGGTCGAACAGCGGCGCTCAACCTCATCGGAGAAAGGGTCAGGGCGGAACCGGACATGGCGTGTATTTTCGATGTGCAGGGCGTTCAGGTGAACAGTTCCTGGTGGATGGAGTTTTGATATGTCAGCCGTTGATGTAACCATAGAAATATGCGGCATGTCCGGAGACGGTACCATCGCCGCCGGTGGTCTTTTAAATGGTGCCCTATCGGCCGCAGGCTTTTCGGTCCTGGCCTTTGATTCTTATCCGGCAGAGATAAGGGGTTTTGGTCGATGCGTGACCCGGACAAGGGCTGGTGAAAGCGAAATGATGGCCTTAGCCGACAAGACGAGTATCCTCATATCCCTTGACGATGAACAGTCGCGTTCCCGGATTCCCTTCCTCAGAGATGACGCCGTTGTGCTTTTTGACAACCGGCCGGTTGTCTATGTGGGCGAGGGGCAATCCATCGCTGCCCACCTGGAACCGAAAATGAATCCGTTCGGAATCCCCTTCGGGGATTTAGCGGCCGAAGTGTCCGGAGCGAGGCGGGGGCGAAACCTGACGGCCTTGGGGGCATTGGCAGCCCTTTTCGGTTTGCCCGGAAACGCTTTTCATGGGGCCGTCAAGCGCAAATTTCAGCCAAAGGGTGAACGGGTCCTGGACGCAAACCTGAAGTGCTTTGATGCCGGATACCAATATTGTCGGGACACCTTTAAAGATAGACTCGAGCGCATCTCCCGGCTTGGCAGCCGTGATAAGACGGGTGAAAGAGAACTCCTTTCCGGTAATGCCGCCATATCCCTGGGAGCCCTGGACGCGGGCCTGAGACTCTATTTTGGTTACCCCATTACGCCGGCTACCCCTATCATGGAATACTTGGCCAAAGAACTTCCAAAAAAAGGGGGAGCGGTCATGCAGATGGAAGACGAAATCGCCTCCATCGGGGGTGTGCTGGGGAGCTTCTATGCCGGTAAAAGGGCCATGACCGCCACCTCCGGTCCCGGCTTCGCCCTCATGACGGAACTGATCGCCCATGCCACCGTTGCGGAGATCCCGGCGGTCATCGTGGACGCACAGCGTGGAGGGCCCGCCACGGGCTTACCCACGAAAACCGAACAATCAGACCTTCATGCAGCAGTCTTCGGCGGACCCGGCGATTCGGCGCGTATCGTCCTGGCCCCAACCAACGTAAGCGAATGCTATTATTATACTGCAAGAAGTTTTGGGCTTGCTGAAAAATATCAGACCCCGGTCATCGTTTTGACGGACTTTTTCCTGGACAATCGGGTGGAAAATATTCTTCCTCCAAAAAATCGTCCGGAAGATATCGAGAACGGAAACGTGTATCCGGATCCGTCGAAACATGGCGTTTACCGTCGGTTTGAAGACACAAAGACCGGCATATCGCCCCGGTCCATACCGGGAACGGAAGGCTTCATCTTCAGGACAACGGGTCTTGAACATACGGAAGAGGGTTTTCCCGACTATTCGTCCGCTAATCACATGAAAATGACGGAAAAGCGGCACCGGAAGATTGAAGGGGCGCTCACCGACCTGCCCGAGCCGGTTGAATTTTCACCCGAAGGGAACCTGGATCTGGGCGTTGTCACATGGGGGTCAACGTTCGGGGCTGCCCTTGAGGCGGTTCAAAGGGCGCAAGGGGAGGGGCTGAAGGTCGGTGCAATGAAAATAAGCAGCATATATCCTTACCATTCGGACAGCATCCGTTCATTCATGATGCGATGCAATGATATCCTCTTTCCTGAACTGAACTATGAAGGCCAACTGGCGAATCTTATCGGCCATCTGTTTAACAAAGAAGTATTGCGGTTTAACCGGGTAACGGGTCTTCCCATGTCGGCCACGGATATATACGTGAGGATCCGAGCCATTGTTGAATGAAAAACCCGGATGACACAATGAAAAGGAGCTGTTTGTGAAAACACCTGGAAACGTCACCGCTCGGAAAGTAACGGAGATTCAACAATCCGGGCGATTTTCCGTTCGTTCCGAAAACCTTCCCACTTGGTGCCCCGGTTGCGGATACTTTGGAATTCATCAGGGAATCAACGATGCCATTCAACAACTGATGATTCCCCACCATAAAGTGGTCACGGTTTCGGGGATTGGATGTGCAGGGAGATATCCCTTTTTCGTAAACACCTACGGTCTTCACACCGCCCACGGAAGATCGCTGCCCGTGGCCACGGGTGTGAAGATGGCGAATCCGGATTTGGCGGTCTTTGCCGTGGGTGGGGACGGCGACGGGCTCGGTATCGGCGGGGGACACTTGCCGCACGCGGCCCGAAAAGATATCGATATCAACTACATCCTGTTTGACAACTCCATATATGGCCTTACAAAGGGACAACCTTCTCCCAGTTCACCCATGGGGTTCAAGAGCAAGGCGTCACCCGAAGGGAGCGAAGGCGCCCCTTTAAACGGAACCCTGATGGCGCTTTCATACGGCGCTTCCTTTGTCGCACGTCTCTTCGCAGGGGATCCGGAAGGCATTACAGCGGCCCTTATGGAGGGAATGGCGCATAAGGGCTTTTCTTTTTTTCACGTCTACAGTTCCTGCGTGACCTTCGATAAGCAGTTTAAGACATGGGAGAACCTTAAAAATCGGGTCCATCCTCTTCCAGCCGGATACGACCCTTCGAGTCGGAAAGGGGCGATAGCGCAGGTGCTCGAGGATGATTTCTGCATGGGGATCATCTATCGCAAAACGGAAGGGTGATCTTTCTTAAATCCGATTTTATCTCCCTTTTGGCCGGGTTTGGAAGCGGTTTAAGGATAAATGCCCCGTAGCGACATGGCTTTGGCGACTTTCCGGACACCCAGAATATACGCCGCTGTTCTCATTTTCACCTTTTTTTCTTCAGCAACACTTACAACCTGCTGAAAGGCCTTCCTTATGATTTGCTCAAGACGCGCCGCCACCTTGGCTTCCGACCATAACAGCTCCTGGACATTTTGAACCCATTCAAAGTAGGAGACAGTCAGTCCGCCGGCGTTGGCCAGGATATCGGGGACCACGAGTATGCCGCGATCGAAGAGGATGTCATCCGCCTCCGATGTGGTGGGGCTGTTGGCCCCTTCAACCACCACACGGCACCGCAGCTTTGACGCGTTATTTTCATGGATCTGGTTGGCCACCGCCGCAGGAACGAGAATGTCACATTCCAGTCCGAGCAGTTCCTCATTGGTGATGCGTTCGCAGTCCTTTATATGGGCCAGGCTGCATTCATATCTATCCCTAAAATTCAAGGCGTCTGTTATATTCAATCCTTTGGGATTGTACCGGCCCCCTTTGGAGTTACTGATCCCCACCACCTTGGCGCCGGCGTCGTGAAAGAACTGCGCCGCCGTTCCGCCCACATTTCCGGAACCCTGGATGATGATTTTGAGCCCCTCGAGGGAATTTCCAAGACCCCTGTGGCGAACAGCCTCTTGAGTGGAAATGAAAACGCTTTTCCCCGTGGCCTCGAATCGGCCAACGGAACCTCCCAGCTCAAGGGGTTTCCCGGTCACCACCTCGGGTACGGGGTATCCTTTGAGAATGCTGAATGTATCCATCATCCAGGCCATCACCCTTGGATTAGTGTACATGTCGGGCGCCGGAATGTCCTTGTCCCTTCCGATGAAGGGCGCGATTTCCCAGGTGAAACGGCGGGTAAGATTTTCCACTTCTTGTTCCGACATGGTTTTGGTGTTGCACTGAACGCCCCCCTTGGCGCCTCCGAAGGGAATATTGACCAGGGCGGCCTTCCAGGTCATTAACATGGCGAGAGCCCGCGTTTCCTCCAGATTGAGATCCGGGTGGTAACGGATTCCGCCCTTTGAAGGGCCCAGTGTGACATTATGGACGACACGATAACCGGTAAAAACCTCCATCCTTCCGTCATCCATCCGGACCGGAAAATGAACCAGGACTTCTCTCTTGCAGTGTTTCAACAGTGTTAGAAGGCCATCGTCAACATCCATATATTTGGCTGCGGTTTCAAGATAACGATGAGCGGTCTCAAACATTGTTTTTTTTTCCATCAATCTTCCACCCCGGGAGATTCGGATTGCCGATTTATGTTGATTCATTTCTTGTACCTTGTGGAAAAAAGGATGTCAATGCGTCAAAAATTGATTTTACGAGACATCATCCATTTGGTATCGTATCAATTCATGGACACTATTTTGTTCCGGCAAAATTTGAATGGCATGTCGTCGGAGGGGGAACATGGCAAGAAACCTTGCACACAAGATTTTGGAAGCACATCTCGTTGAAGGCCGTCTCGTGCCCGGGGAAGAGATCGGCATTCGCATGGACCACACGCTTTTGCAGGATGCCACCGGGACCGTGGCCATGCTCGAGTTTGAGGCTTTGGGGCTCGACTCGGTCCGGACCGAGTTATCCGCACAATATGTGGATCACAATATCCTTCAGGGAGACTACAAGAACGCGGACGATCATCGGTATCTTCAAACCGCCTGCGCCAGATACGGGATATACTTCAGCCCGCCGGGTAACGGCATTTCTCACCAGGTGCACATGGAGCGATTCGGCGTCCCCGGTAAAACCATTCTGGGCGCCGACAGCCATACGCCGGGAGCCGCGGGTGTATCCATGCTTGGCATCGGTGCCGGCGGACTGGACGTGGCCATGGCCATGGCCGGGACGCCTTACCATTTTCCCTGCCCAAGGGTTTTCGGCGTCCGGCTGACGGGGAGTCTTCCGGACTGGGTCAGTGCCAAGGATGTCATCCTGGAGATGCTGCGACGCTATGATGTAAAGGGATGCGTGGGCAAAATCATTGAGTATTTCGGTCCGGGGGTCAAATCCCTGTCCGCCACGGATCGGGAGACCATCGGCAACATGGGCACGGAACTCGGGGCCACGAGCACGGTATTTCCTTCCGATGAGAACACCCTGTTCTATCTAAAGACCCAGAGAAGAGAAACCGATTGGACGGCGCTTTTTGCGGATGAGGGAGCGGAATATGATGAATATGATGAGATCGATCTCACCACCCTTGAGCCGCTTATTGCATGCCCTTCTTCACCCGGAAATGTGGTTTCCGTAAAGGAAATAGCGGGACTCAAGGTGGATCAGGTGATCATCGGAAGCAGTGTGAATTCATCTTTCAGAGATTTGATGGTCACGGCGAAAATCATGGAAGGGCGGAGAAGGCATCCGGATACGGACGTGAACATCAACCCGGGAAGCCGGCAGGTCCTCGAGAATATCGCACTGGAGGACGGAATATCCATGCTTTTGATGGCGGGTGCGCGAATTCATCAATCGGGCTGTCTCGGGTGCATCGGGATGGGACAGGCACCCGGGACCGGTCAGGTCAGCCTCAGAACATTTCCCCGCAATTTCCCCGGGCGTTCGGGGACCACGGATGACAAGGTCTATCTCTGCTCGCCTGAAACGGCGGCGGCAGCGGCCATTAGAGGGGTCATTACGGATCCGAGGGATTTATCGGCGGAGATGGATTACCCCAAGGTTCAGGAACCGGATACGTATCGAATAGTCCGGAGAAGCATTATCAGCCCCTCGGAGGGGCTTCCGGACCGGGAAGTTGTCAAAGGCCCGAATATCAAACCCCTGCCGGAGATGGAACCGTTGCCCGAAACACTGGAAGCTCTGGTGGCCATTAAAGTGGGCGATAATATTACAACGGACGGAATCATGCCCGCCGGGAGCCAAATTCTTCCCCTGCGATCCAATATCGAGGCCCTTAGCGAGTATGTGTTTTATCGGATCGATTCCCGATTTTCACACCAAAAAAGAAAAGGGGAACCTTTTGGTGGTGGGCGGAGAGAATTACGGCCAGGGATCGAGCCGTGAACATGCGGCCCTGGCGCCGCGGTATCTCGGGGTTCGCGTGAAGATTGCCAAGAGTTTCGCAAGAATCCATAAGGCCAATTTGTGCAATTTCGGAATCATACCTTTGACCTTCAAAAATCCGGAAGATTACGATCGCATGAATCGGGGCGACAGGGTTTCGCTGCACAATATTCGAGATCTCATCGAGGAAGAGGAGACGAATATTCCCGTTGAAGTAAACGGGAGACGGATCATGACAACGCTTGATGTATCCGAGCGGCAGCGCAAATTTCTTCTGGCAGGGGGCGGTCTCAACTTTGTTCGGTCTCTGATCAATTTAAAGGAATAATTTATGAAATACAGGGAAGAACAGGACACCATGGGAACGGTGCGGGTACCTGAAACGGCCTACTACGGTGCTCAGACCCAGAGGGCAAAAGAGAATTTTGCGATCAGTGATCTCAGGTTCCCCCATTCCTTCTATAAGGCCCTCGGAATGATAAAAAAGCACGCGGCCCGTGTGAATAAGGATCTGAAGCTCTTCGATGAAGAAATCGCCGAGGCCGTTATTCAGGCTTCCAATGAGGTGATCCAGGGAAAGTTCGATGATCAATTTGTGGTGGATGTTTTTCAGACAGGCTCCGGGACATCGACCAATATGAACATCAACGAGATTGTTTCGGGCCGGGCCAATGAAAAACTCACGGGGAAAAGGGGCGGCAAAACGCCGGTGCACCCGAATGACCATGTAAACAAGGGGCAATCCAGCAACGATGTGATCCCGTCGGCCATCCATATTGCCTGCACAATGGGAATAGAAGAAGATCTTATCCCGGCTATGGAGGAATTCCGAAAGACCCTTGAAAAAAAATCCGAGGAATTCAGAGAGATCAGGAAGATCGCGAGGACACATCTCCAGGATGCGGTTCCCATCAGTCTCGGTCAGGAATTCAGCGGATATGCTGCACAGGTGGAAAAGGGCATCCTGAGGATTAAAGACACCGAAAAAAGGCTGTGTGCGCTCCCCCTTGGCGGAACAGCCGTGGGCACGGGGATAAACGCGCCTCCCGGTTTTGCCGCAAGGGTCATTGAAGGAATCTCAGCGGAGACCGGATATCCCTTTAAGGAGGCTGTCAATCACTTTGAAGCCCAAGCAGCAAAGGACACAACGGTGGAAGTAAGTGGCGCGCTTAAGACATACGCGGTGGGCCTGATCAAAATCGCCAATGACATTCGATGGCTTTCTTCCGGGCCGAGATGCGGCTTAGGAGAAATGACACTTCCCGATCTCCAGCCGGGATCTTCCATCATGCCCGGCAAAGTGAATCCGGTTATACCGGAAGCGGTTCTTCAGGTGGCCGGCCAAGTCATCGGTAACGATGCCGCCATCACCTACGGAGGTCAAGCCGGCAATTTCGAGTTGAATGTCATGATGCCTTTGATCGCCTACAATCTGTTGGAGTCCGTCCAGTTGCTTGCTTCATCCTCCCGACGATTCTCCGATCACTGTATAAGGGGCATATCCGCCAACCGGGAACAATGCGTCTCCAATCTGGAGAAAAGCCTTTCCCTGGCCACGGCTTTCGTTCCGGAAATCGGATATGACAGGTCAGCTTCCATTGCCAAGGAGGCCCATCGCACGGGAAAAACCGTGAGGGAGACGGCAAAAGAGATGGGCCTTTTATCCAACGACCGAATAGATCGGATTCTGGATGACACAATCGCCGGCAAATAAGAAGGTGAGAATGACGCTGATAACCGGCCTGACGCGTGGAACAAACTTGTCCCTTCGAACCGTATGTTCGGCTCTGGATTGATGCCTACTATAACGTTATTCGCAAGCAAACGAGCCGCAATCCAGAGGAACATCGCTAGTGGCATACAATACCGGCTTAATTACAGTTTCACTTCACTGATTTGTGTCGTGGGCTGGATGTCGGTGAAGTTGGGGATATCTCCCATAATTGACGCCGCATGCGGCCCAAAGGCAGTCTGAAAGGCCTCTACCGAGTCGAAATACATGTGGCCCATTGCGATATAGGTCGGTGGCGACCCCGGCTTTGCGCCCCCCAATCCCTGCTCCACGGCCAAGCCCTTTAGTGCATCCCCCAACTTTTCCTTCAGTATGGCTCCGTGCTTACTGAGATAGTACGCCATGTTGAATTTCTTGCCTTCTTCATTGGGATAAAACACGCTGACTTTGATCATTTGTTCTGCCTCCTTTCTTATTACAATTAATGGATAGTCTGTCTAAACGCCTGACTCCTCCAAAGCTTCCAGAACCACTGTTGAAACTTGGGCTACCGCGGGTCCGCCGGCCATCAAAATAGCGACTCCCGTAGCTTCAAGAATCTCTGCACGAGATGCACCCAATTCCACGGCAGCCTTGACGTGAGCGCGAATGCAATGCGAACACCGCTGAGTTACCGAAACCGCAACCATCATAAGCCGCTTGATTTTTGCGGACAACAGGCCATCCTGAGTCACTTTTTCCATAAGAGGACCAAAGGCACTCATTACATCGGGCATTTGCTCCTTCATGATTGCCATACCTTCTTCCAGATTGTATTTTTCTGTCATGGAATCTCCATTCTATTTTCTGAGTGTCAAAATTGTTTATCAAGTTTGGGCCCTGCGCTCAATTCTTCCCGTCTCCCCGATTATCTATGTTAGTTTGCCGATGGAGCCGCAAGATCAATACCCGTTGCAGCGCCTATGGCGCCCCACAAGACGCGAACAATTGCATTCCAAACCTTTTCAATGGTAACCATCAAAAGACCTCGCAATGTTTTGGCAAAATTTAGGGCCATATCCTCAAGAGCGTCTAGAAAGAAATCGCGTAAATCTTCATCAATGTCACCTGAAATAACGCCTGAGGCGACCAGGTCTGCCTGTTTGGCAAGTGCTTTCAATTGCCTTTCCGAAAATCCCCGCAAAACCGTCACATCTTGATTAATAACCTGTGATGCTGCATCTTTCATATCTGTAATGAGTTTTTCAATATCTATAGACATGGCCAATCCCCCTTATCTGTCCAGAAATGATTCATAGGTAATTGCTTGATCCATTGAGATGATTACAGCATTTTTAAAGGCTTTTACAGCGCCGACTTTTAACCCGGATTTACGGTCAGTTTCTTTCATTTTGCTAATCTGCTTGGAAACCGCTTCCAGGGAATTAGCACTTGGCGCCATATCGTCAGTCATAGCTCCGATTCCTTTGGATTCCAGAAATTTATTTACTTTTTCAGTAATGGAATTTTCAGGCATTGGTCTGGCCTTGGATTGTAGGGGCAACGCATCAACAGCACCAATAATGGCGTTGTATGTATCTTCCCTTTCGCTGAAGGTGCCACTTTCCGTGCCGGTTGACACGGAGGCGAACAACTCCATTATGATTACGTTTACATTCGTAACGCCGTCGAATATGGAAGTGTCATATTTAGGCGCAAGCTGCGTTGCACATCCGGACAAGAATGCTACAAATAGTGTGATAACAACTTTATATTGCGTTATTTTTGCTATCTTCATATCCTTTCTCCTTATATAGATTTCCAGCCGGAAACGCCCTGCCTAAACTGATTCTATTTATCATCGATGAGTTCGGTCAGGACGCCGTTCAGCTTTTTGGGGTGTATAAGAGCGAATTCACACGCCCGAAAAGGTCTTGCAATCTCGCCTCTTGAATCCGGAATAAACGGATATTCCTTCGCCTTCAGTTCATCAATGGCTGCTCTGGTGTTGTCCACGTTAAAACTGATGAGCATCACACCCTCACCGTTTTTGGCAATGAACTTTGCCACGTCTCCATCCGGGGTCGTTGATTCCATGAGCTCAAATCCTACCTCGCCGATATGGTATCTGGCCACATTGATCTTTTCAGGTTCATCAACATAGACGTCATCAGGACCTGTTTTACCCAACATAGGCTCCCAGACCTTCTTGGCCGCTTCCAGATCCTTGACTGCAATACATACATGATCAATTTTGTTTAATTTCATCTTCACGCCTCCCCAATTTATTTTGCATTCTTCCACCGACGATTTCACGCCCGTGGCCACAAACGCATCCAGCATTAACCCGAAAACTTCTTCAAGATTTTCAAACAGGGAATAGGACCTTTTTACAGTACGGCAAGAAACATGACGGCGGCTCGCCTGCTGCGGCCGTTTGTCAAGCGCAGTCGCCCTGTTAAGAGGCTATTATAGGGCGTACCGAAATAGTTGATACCGAAAAAAGTGCTTGACAAGTTTACACAGCTTCCAAATAAAATTCATCTCCTTGGCTCTCAAAGGCATCTTTCCCGAGATATTCTTCCTCAGCATTTTCTGAATATATCTCATCGAGTTTTTCATCTTCAGCCCAATATCTTTTCTCTTGTTCAAAAACCTTCGAAATGATGGCTTTACATGTGCTGGTGGTGACCTTAGCAAAAGCTTCCGGTAGTCTTTTGCGAAGACCAGCCATTGTAAAATCGCAATTATCGGCCATGTGGTTTTTTAATACTGCCCAGCACGTTTCGATTGGTTGCAATTCCGGATGGTAAGGCGGTGTGCGCAGTATGGAAATGCCATGTTGTTCAGCAATTTGGTCCAATTTGAATTCTGGCGCTGGCGCCAAGCGTGTACACAATTCAGACAATTCAGACTTGAGCATATCTTCCCGCCAAGGGTAACCATTGCGGGTCAGCCAGGCTCGTAATTGCTCTTTCCTGCTGCTTTTATTTGGAATACTCTCAGTATCAAGTACGTTATGATATCTGGCATTATCCAGGATAACGATAGCCTCAGATGGAATATTCGGTAACAATTGGGTCTCAAACCATGTAGAAAAATTGTCCCAGTTCATCTGGCCATGATAGTCGCCGGTTCGTTTTTTCGCCTCAAAAACAAGTTGAGCCCCGCCTACCCAGCCATCTTCCGTGATCGCATGAACCAATATGAAACGAGGGCCAACCCCTGAAGGCTTGTTAACGAGAGGACCGTCTTCGTTAAGGTACCATGTGAACCGGCATGAGTGATTCTTGTTTATATAGGTTTCATCCAAATAGACTTCCGGCCGCTTCAATGTTCCATCGGGATTTCGATTGGCAAGCTTGGCTCTGAGGTATTCTCGTCGTGCAAATATAATTCGATCCTGTTCCTTCAGGCTATTTCTTCTTCGGCCTTCGCCATGACTGAAACCCCACCGGTTAAGTGCACGCCAAAGGGTCATTTTTGGAACATCGATCCCGTGTTTTGAACTCAGGAACTTGCACACCCTGCCGATGCTGACACGCCTTCCACCCAGGTTCTCAGTTCTAATAAATTTTCTCACAATGGGTTGGGCGATCGGGCACATACTTGACGGCGGTCTACCAGGACGTTCCTTTATCCGGACAACAACTTCATCGCCATCTTTTTTATACTGGGCCATTATTCTCTTTACTGTGGCGATGCCTATTCCCAGAGCATCTGCTGTCCGTTTGGCGGCATCCTTTGTTGAAACAAATTTTCCAGTTTTTCTTTCTTCATCATAGTGATTTTTCAGCCGGACAACAGTTTCAACCAATTCAGCAGGAAGCTGTTTCCCTTGAAACGACATTGAGGTATTCCTCCAAAAAGGTGACTTTTCCCATTTTCAGAGGAATTTTTAACATATTCAGAAAATGTTGTCAATAACAGTATCAAGATATACGGTATTGACTATAGTGAGCACTCTCCTTTTGGAATAATTGAAGCTAGAAATAATAACCTGAACAATATCAGTTGTTGTTCGGATAGATTTTGTAGTTCCATTCGCCGTGAAATTCATCGCGAACAATTGACAGTTTTGCCATATCTTCGTCCGGGATTTTGATACCTGTAGGATAGAACGTATCGTCAATCTCGGATTGGATTGCCAGCCCTTTTGCAGTACGTGTGTTGGCAATGAGTTGAACGACCACAGCTTGGCTTTCCAGAGGACGGCCGCGCCAATTCTCTGTAATGTGGCAGAACATGCGATGTTCGATTTTATTCCATTTGCTGGTTCCGGGTGGAAAATGGCAAACGTGTATAGTCATATCAAGTTCTTGAACAAGCTTCTGGATTTCGATTTTCCAGAGGCGAACACGACTGCCGTTGCTGCCCCCTCCATCGGCTGTGATCAACATTTCGGTGGCCCGTGGATAGAGCCGCATTCCCATATTCTTCCACCAACGGCGAATGGCGGCAACAGCGAACTCTGCGGTATCATGGTTGATTCCAACGCTTACCCAGCCCTGATTGTGCGTCAAATCGTAGACTCCGTAAGGTACGACTTTTCCAAGATCCTTGTCGGCAAAATCGTGGGTATTCACTTCCTCAGGATGGCCCTTTTTTTGCCATTCCTGACCGCCATTTTTGAATCGACCGATCAGTTCCTTTTTTTTGGTATCCACCGAAATGATCGGAAAACCAGCCTGCTGGAATTGCTGAACCTTATTGGCAATATAAAGAAACTGCGCATCTCGGTCTGGATGATCAGTGCCTTCCTTCGTTTTTCGGTTCGACTGCATGCTGTAGCCAAGCTGATCCAGGAGCATCCAAACGCTGCGCTGACTCACTTGATGACCTTTAGATTGCAGTTCCTTGGCCAGCTTTGTTGTACTTTTGCAGGTCCAGCGAAGCGCAGATTCGGGGTCACCCCGAGTAATAGGATCAACCAATTTGTCAAGGTCTCCCAACAAACTTGGATCTCTTTCTACTATATTCAATACCGTATATCTTGATACTGTTATTGACAACATTTTCTGAATATGTTAAAAATTCCTCTGAAAATGGGAAAAGTCACCTTTTTGGAGGAATACCTCAATGTCGTTTCAAGGGAAACAGCTTCCTGCTGAATTGGTTGAAACTGTTGTCCGGCTGAAAAATCACTATGATGAAGAAAGAAAAACTGGAAAATTTGTTTCAACAAAGGATGCCGCCAAACGGACAGCAGATGCTCTGGGAATAGGCATCGCCACAGTAAAGAGAATAATGGCCCAGTATAAAAAACTGAAGTTTCACAGAAAATGCCCCCGGCTTGATCAGCCGACCATGCGCAGCAACGCCTCCAGGAAAGATTTTCGGGGCAGTTTGTTGTCTTGGTTGCAAACGGCATGAAAATCATCGCTCAATGCGGACTTAGCGATGATATGTCTCAGGTCGGAAAAGGCGAAACTGTTGCGACCCTTGACCTTGTGCCTGCGTTCGGGAATGTTTTCGAGCCGTGAACCATAGATCCAAATGATTGTTGCGGCCATTATGGAAAAATTGATGTGATTGATCACTGCCTGTGCATTGCGGGTTTGGCTTTTGCTGCTTCCAATGTCTTGCTTGATCTCCTTGAAACCCGACTCGATTTTCCACCTGGCCCCATAATACTCGATAATTTGCTCAACCGACAGCTTCAAGTCCGTGGAGAAGATTGCGATCCACTGTGTTTTTCGAAAGACCCAGACAACCCGGACAGGGCACTTGAGTGTTTTGAGCATAACGATTTGGGAGTATGCGTTGACTTCACGGTATTTTCCGTACAGGAAGACGTGATAGGTTGAAGCGTACGCCATGAATGCCGCCGCCATTTCAGCGCACGAACCCAACCTGCTGCCATATTTTTTGGGTCTTCCCGGCTTTTTGGAAGAACCGATCTTGGGGATGGAGTACAGTACGGTATTGGAACGTAATCTTGAAAGCAAATGAACAAAATTTCCGAGTTTAGTGCGGAGGGGTTTGAACAGGCCGTTATTTCCGAACCAGCTGTCACAAACGATTATTATGTCAACGCCGGCAAAGTGTTGAGCTACCTGAATTACCATCTCGACAGCTTGTTGGAGTTTGGTTTGGAAAGAAACGACCTTTCCGGCAACCCTCATATTGTCCGATTTGGCATTTATGGCCTTTTGGGGCAAATAAAATCGCTGTGAAAGGGGGAGACAAGCCCATCGTCCTTTGATGACCTTTAACAGACCAATAAGAACCACATTCTGTGCCCATGGATATTTGGATTGATTGTCCTTTGCGGCATGATCGAAGATATGAGAACATCCGAAGATGTTGCGACCTGTCTTTGGATTGATGAAATCATCTAATGCGATCATAAGTCGCCCATCGGACAAGGGGTCAGGAATGAGGTGCCATAAGGCGGCCCATAGGTTATGCCATGGTATTTTGTTGGAAGCCATAAAGGTGTAGAATCGACGTTTGTTAATGTTGAGCCCAAACAAGGTATTGAGGCAACGCAACACGTTTGAAGAGATAGATGAAGTGAAAGGGATGATGAAAGCCAGGATGGCATAAGAGAACCAGTGTGCTCGTTCCCTGCCGAGATTGGTGGAAGAAAAAGCATTTTGTAGAGGCTTTAAGATATCGTTTAGAATAAACATGTTGCCAAGCTCCTTTCCGATGGAATATCAATAAGTTGTGCGGCCGGGCAAGGTCGCATATTTTAGCGGGTGTGAATCCCGCCCCGGAAGGCTGGCCAGCCACTGGGTAGTGAGTCCTTGGATCGACGGGAGTAATCCCCGAGATTAAGCGTAGGACAGCGAGACGATAGGCCGTAAGCCATAAGGTTGAAGGGATTGAGCCTCGAAAGGATTAGTTGAGAGGGACGACGTTTTAACTTTGACGGAAGTCAAAATGACCATTGGCGAATGGCAAGTCAATGGCGCCTCTCCGGGGTCTGAGACCATGGCATGTCGGACACTGCGAATATGCGGCAACCCGGGAGGTTCTCTGCGCTCTTGCTTAAAAGCGAGTATGCCGGCCAACCGATAATAAAGGGAGAATGGCAAACGGGGCAGGGGAAGTCGGATGGCGTCGTAGTACCTGAGAAGGCGGGTAACTCCGCTGGAGGAAAGGACGTCACATGAGTAACAGTGTTGCGAGGACACATCATCTATGCTCAGAAATAGAGAAATGGTGGAAACGAAATTACAACGCATAGCGGAGAAGGCCCGCAAAGAAGATGAATGCCGATTCACCAGTCTGTTTCATCTGATGAACGAGGAGATGTTGCGGGAATGTTTCCAGGAGCTGCGCAAAGACGCAGCATCTGGCATTGATAAGGTTACCAAGAAGGAATATGGGGAAAAACTTGGCGAGAACCTAAACGCTCTGGTCGGAAAATTGCATCGGATGGCGTATATTCCATTGCCGGTGCGCAGGGTGTACATTCCTAAACCGGGGAGTAGCAAGAAACGACCGCTGGGCATCCCAGCCCTTGAAGATAAGCTGGTACAGGCGGGATTGACACGGGTGCTTTCGGCGATCTACGAGCAGGATTTCATTGACGATTCGTATGGATTTCGGCCCGGTCGCGGGTGTCATGACGCGTTGAGGGCACTCAGCAAAGAGGTTGAGGGATGCCGGGTTCACTATATTGTGGACGCAGATATCAAAGGGTTCTTTGATAATGTTGATCACGATTGGATGATTAAATTTCTCGGCCACCGAATAGCAGATAAACGAGTGTTGCGCTACGTCAAGCGGTTTCTCAAAGCAGGTATAATGGAGGAAGGCAAAGAGATTGCCAGTGACAAAGGAACGCCTCAGGGCGGGATTATTTCACCAGTACTTGCCAATATCTATCTGCATTACAGTCTGGACATCTGGTTCACGCGAGTGTTTCAGCAGGGCTGTCATGGCCAAAGTCGGATAATCCGTTACGCCGATGACTTTGTTGTATGTTTCGAGCGTGAGGCAGATGCGATACGGTTCCGAAAGGAACTGGATCTGCGACTTTCCAAGTTTGGCCTTGAGATATCGCCTGAAAAGACGAAGACCATCGAATTTGGTCCATATGCACAATCCAAGGCCGATAGCCGCGGTGGCAAGGCGTCTACCTTTGATTTTCTTGGATTCACGCACTACTGCAGCCGGTCCAGGAACGGCAGGAAATTCCGGATGAAACGGATCACTTCTCGCAAGAAGTTTACCGCCAAAATTCGGATGTTTAGGGATTGGCTGAAAGCCAACCGGACCCTGCCGACCGATGAGCTAATGGGTAAGGTAGGCTCGAAATTGCAGGGACACTTTGCCTACTACGGAGTCACGGACAATTCAAAAGGTCTCAACCGGTTTTCCTATGAGGTTCATCGTCTGTTGTTCAAATGGCTGAACAGGCGAGGTAAACGAGGGTGTATGAACTGGGAGAAGTTTAACCTACTTCTTAAAAAGTTTCCTCTGCCGCAACCCCGTATTACGGTAAACCTTTTCGCTTAATCGTGAAGCGTACTCATGAGGAGCCGTGTGCGTAAATAGCGCAAGCACGGTTCTGGGAGGGGCCGGGGCCAACTGCTACCAATCTCATGTGGTCTTATGATACGTAGTAGCCGCGTGCGGCGAGGGCGTAGTCTGAGGCATATTGCGTTAAGGTTGCTGAAGAAACCGGTCTACTCGACGTTATCGAATCCTATCACGAGATGGAGCGAATTTCAAGGGTAAAAAGTTAAATAACTAGTTGAATTTATTGGCATAAAAATTGAAAAAATTTTCATTTTTCGTGCCAAAATTCTCTGCGCATAATAAAAAAAATGCGCGGAACTGGCTGGAAAAATTGGAAAAGGTTCAAAAACGGTGAAACTTTAGTAAAAAAGATGGCGATGAAGTTGTTGTCCGGATAAAGGAACGTCCTGGTAGACCGCCGTCAAGTATGTGCCCGATCGCCCAACCCATTGTGAGAAAATTTATTAGAACTGAGAACCTGGGTGGAAGGCGTGTCAGCATCGGCAGGGTGTGCAAGTTCCTGAGTTCAAAACACGGGATCGATGTTCCAAAAATGACCCTTTGGCGTGCACTTAACCGGTGGGGTTTCAGTCATGGCGAAGGCCGAAGAAGAAATAGCCTGAAGGAACAGGATCGAATTATATTTGCACGACGAGAATACCTCAGAGCCAAGCTTGCCAATCGAAATCCCGATGGAACATTGAAGCGGCCGGAAGTCTATTTGGATGAAACCTATATAAACAAGAATCACTCATGCCGGTTCACATGGCTTGGCCGCTAACGAAAACAGAACCAGTTTTGCTAATCGTAACGGAACCGGTGATTGCGCGTTGTTCTGTTGCTTCTGCAGAATAAACTGGAATGTGAGAGGCGGTGTTTTTTGAGAAGAGGTCTTGAAAAGGGTTTTTTTCTTATAGGTTTACAGATAATTGAAAGCCATGTGGCATCATGAGGTTTGAGAGGGTTTAGATCGGCTTAGAAAAATGGATTAGCCGGCATCTGTTTTTCTGAGAGAAGGCCCATCGATATGAACATTGATGCACCGATGGTTGAGGCGATCCAGCAGAGCATCGACCATGTCCTTTGGTTCAAGGAGGGAATACCATTGTTCAGGCTGGAGATTGGTCGTAATAATGGTGGGCCGCCCGGCTTCATATCGCTCTTTCATGAGTTTGAAAAAGGCGTTCATTTGCTCCTTTTTCAGGGTCAGGTATCCCAGTTCATCGAGCAACAGCAGATCATATCGGCACAGGGCATTGAGTAGTTTGGGGGTGGATCGATCGGCGAGAGAGGCATAGAGTTGATCCAACAAATCCTGAACATTATAAAAACGCCCCCGGTACCCGGCAATAATGGCTTGACGGAGTATGCCGACGGCCAGGCCTGTTTTCCCTACGCCGGTCTTTCCGTGAAATACGATGTTTTCTCTTCGATTGATGAAATCAAGGCCGGACAAAGTCATCATCCGGCTTTTCCGGACTCCGGGCTGAAGATCAAACGGAAAGGAGTTGAGGGTCCAGTCCCATGGGAGCCGTGCAATCTGAAGCCGATAAGTCATGCTCCGCTCCTGCCGGAAACGTAATTCCTCAGCCAGGAGGTTGTATATGACCTCGTAAACGGAAAGCCCGTTCTTTTCGGCCAAAGCCAACTGCTCATCGAAGGTCTTCACCATGCCTTTAAACTTCAAGTCAATGAGTAATTGCTCAATTTTCTTTTTCATGACAGATCAAAAAAGTCACCCGCGGTATAATCGAGGATGATGTTTTCCAGACGGGACAGATCAAAAAGTCGATACTTAAGGGCCTGTCTTACGGCTTTGAGAAAAGGCTCACCGGGATAAGTCCGTTGCAGATGCAGCAGACGGCGTAACTTGACCACGCCACGACCATGGCTTCTTTTCTTCAGTTCGGCCACATACGCATCCAGAACGGCATCATTTCCCACCAACAGCTGTTCTTCTTTTGAAGGGACCCGGGCATCCTTTTTTCTTCGAATCGGAACATGATGTCCCGGCACAGTTGTTCGCGTATCACGTTTATCCAGAATACGGTCATGTTCCGCCACGTTCCGGCTTTTGTCATAAACGATGACCTTGCGCCAGTGTTTCTGAACTTCCAGGGATTTTCCAATCAGTGCTTCAGGGACGGAATAACGGTTGGTGTCCAAATGCACATATCCCTCGATATCGACGATCCGGTGTTTTGCCACATAGACCGGCGGCCGGTATGGGGGTAAATCAATGAGATGCGGTTTTTCAATGATATAGGCCTCATCCGGTATCATTCCCAAAGCCCGTTTGAACGTTTTGTCGCTGGTGTTCCGGCACCAGTCGATGGCCTGCCGGTTCAAATCATGCCAGCTGACAAAGGTTCTTCCAGGAAGAAAGTTATTTTCCACAAAATGAAAAGGCCTTTCCACGCGGGCACTTCGATTGGCATCGCCTACGGCATGGGCCACAAACCCGGTTTGATACATATCAGCGAAGTATTTCATCTCAGGTGCAATCAATGCGTCAGGTCCGGTGCCGCCGGCCACAATAACACTGGTATTGTCAACGATGCACCGGGAACACACCCCATCCATAAAATCGAAGGCTTTTGACAGAAAAACCTTGCACTCAAACCGGGTGAAACGCGGGTAATACTGAATAAAAAGCTTTCGGGAAAAGGCCAGTGTCAGGGAAGCGCACTGGGCCGATACTTTTTTCCCATCAATGGTAACCTGATGGGGTGACGTATCATGCTGCATCTCCTGACCGGGTTTAAAATGGTATTGTCCCGCGCGTCTTTTTTTTCGCTTCCGGATCTCGTGTTTTCTCATGATCCAGGTCAGACTTTGATAAGGAATCGTGATCTGATGGCGGCTTTCCAGTTCCTCCGCCACTCGCACGGCATTTCCTTTGCATTCCTTGAAAAGATCGCGGATTAAAGGGACATGTTCTTCATGCCGGGATTCTCTGTGGGGTGCTGCTTCATCCGGATCCTTTAAGATCTTCGTGATGGTATTTCGGCTGACCTTGAGCGTTCGGGCGATTTTGCGCAAACTCATACCGGTATTTTTCAGTTCCAAAATGGCATCTTTTTTGGATTGTCTGATCATGGCTCTATCTCTTTTTTGAGTTTTGCCGCCTGATTTTCGACTTTGTTCACCCAGGCTTTCAGGGTTTGTTTCTTAAATGGATCGCTTTTTGGATAATGGACATGGGAAACGGTTTTCAGCAGACGTCCGAGCACAGCATATACCATTTTAATATCCTTGAACCATTTGCCTTCCGGTCCGTCATGAATCTCCTTGGCCTGTTCGGATTGGATTCTTTCATTTTGAACCTTTATGAAAAGAAAGGGATTTTCCAGCATGCGGTCTCGAACAGACCGGTTGCTTTTTTGGTAATGTTCGTAAAAATGGGCCAGTTCCCTCGTGGATAAAGGTTCATTTTCCAGGTGGGCCATCAGTTTTTGTGCGTCTTTAATGTTGGCGCGCGCCAACGGCGCCATGACACGGCTGGCACTCCAGGTTGAAAGCGTTCCTGAAATCACGGCTTTCAAAATATTTTCAGGCAGGGCCTCAACCAGATCAAGCCGTCGTTTCACAAAACTTTTGTCGCGTCCTATCCGGGCTGCGATATGGGAGAGGCTGCACCCGAACCGCCGATGTAATTCCTGAAGCAAAACCGACTGCTCAATGGCTTCCCATTGCCGTTCATTGGTTTTGGCCAAAAGCGAAAACATGGCATTTTGTTCGTTTTCTTCTGATAAATGGACACATATTTGGTCCTTTCCGCAGGCACGAAGCGCTCGAACACGCAAGTACCCATCAACCAGAATCAGTTTGTCTTTCTCTGTAACAACCAGGGCCGGAACGATTTGCCCGTAAGTTTCGATGGAATCCCGCAATTGCTTTAAAGCCTGGTGGTTCATGATCCGGCAATGAGCGTAGCGCAATTCCAGCAGATGAATATCAACTGTTCGGGTTGATCCCACGTCCTTTCTCCCGAATGATTTCCTGTACGGTTTCTCCAAGACTGAACCATCCCCCGTTCCGGACTTCCTTCACAGGTTTCACGATCACTGGACGATCCGGAAGGGAAAGCACCTGAAACACACGGCCGTCAAATCCAATCAGGTCCTTGTCCAGCAAGCGATTACGGGCATTGATATATTGATCTGCATCCACCCTTAGAATCCGGCAGATTTTGTCGTAGCCGTAATAAGACAGCCCGTTTTTGTCAGATACCACCACCAGAAAAATGTAGAGCAGCAGTTCAATATGACTCAGGCTCTCCCAAAAACCCTTTCGCAAAAAGCGATGTTCAATAAAGGCAAAACCGCTGGCGATTTTGCGTATTCGTTTTGGAAAAAGAGGCTTTTTAACCATCATGTGAACACCTCCGGAACAGTTTGTGGATGATTGCCGTAGCCTCGGCGGGGAAAATCTTTCACAATAACACCCCATGAGCCGCAAAAACGGCATCTCGGACCCACGCCGGACCACCTGGAGGGCACCTTATCACCGGATGACGGGGGTGTTGAACCCTGATCATCCACGGTTTTTTTACTTTTTTTTATTCTTCGCCGACGTTCCGCCCTCCGATGAGCTTTGCGGCCTTTTTCTGTTTGCCGGTAACGGCGTTGTGCTTGTCGTCGCTGTTCCGTGCGGGCTTGTTCACGACATTGATCGCTACAGTACGCCTGGCCTCTGAAACAGCTCCGGCACACATGGAAAATGAATCCACAACTTTTACACTGGATTTTTTTTTAGAAGCCTTAAGGGCATGACGCCTTTGATCTTGAAAAGGATCAAAAGCAGACCTATGATGGGTATGCTTTATATTGTCCGGGGAAGACGGTCTGCTTCTGTTTTTCCCAAAAAAAGAGGCCCGAAGCGGCAACTTCGGGCCTTACCTTTTTTAATAAATCAGACCCCCCATCGCTCAGTGGGTCTATATTAACTCCCCAAAATCATACCCGAAAATGGAACCAAATGCAGATTTTCCACATAACTCCACGAAAGTAAACTGAATCTCTCTTCCGCTGTCTTTTTTTCGTTCAATATTTTCGCGTGTCTTGATCCCGTTCAAAACTGTCTCCCACAACAGAAACCCATCCGTGAACCAGTTTCGCTCAAGGGATCTAAGTCTCGGCAGACCACACAACTCCAATTGAGGTTTAAGTTCAAAGCCCCAATGGTTCAGTTTTCATTAGCAAGGCTGGTTCGGTTAAGATTAGCGTTGAAGTCACATGGTACCTTAACGAAGACGGTCCTCTCGTTAACAAGCCTTCAGGGGTTGGCCCTCGTTTCATATTGGTTCATGCGATCACGGAAGATGGCTGGGTAGGCGGGGCTCAACTTGTTTTTGAGGCGAAAAAACGAACCGGCGACTATCATGGCCAGATGAACTGGGACAATTTTTCTACATGGTTTGAGACCCAATTGTTACCGAATATTCCATCTGAGGCTATCGTTATCCTGGATAATGCCAGATATCATAACGTACTTGATACTGAGAGTATTCCAAATAAAAGCAGCAGGAAAGAGCAATTACGAGCCTGGCTGACCCGCAATGGTTACCCTTGGCGGGAAGATATGCTCAAGTCTGAATTGTCTGAATTGTGTACACGCTTGGCGCCAGCGCCAGAATTCAAATTGGACCAAATTGCTGAACAACATGGCATTTCCATACTGCGCACACCGCCTTACCATCCGGAATTGCAACCAATCGAAACGTGCTGGGCAGTATTAAAAAACCACATGGCCGATAATTGCGATTTTACAATGGCTGGTCTTCGCAAAAGACTACCGGAAGCTTTTGCTAAGGTCACCACCAGCACATGTAAAGCCATCATTTCGAAGGTTTTTGAACAAGAGGAAAGATATTGGGCTGAAGATGAAAAACTCGATGAGATATATTCAGAAAATGCTGAGGAAGAATATCTCGGGAAAGATGCCTTTGAGAGCCAAGGAGATGAATTTTATTTGGAAGCTGTGTAAACTTGTCAAGCACTTTTTTCGGTATCAACTATTTCGGTACGCCCTATAATCGTTTACGGCCGCCCCCGGGCCGCCGAATGCGCCCTGCGGTTTTTGGAAAAACACCAAGTGGGATAACCGACTGATCGAGATCGCTAAAGCCGGCGTATATAGTGGTTCGAGAGAGGCCGCTAGCCTTCGAGGCAAGAGATGGCCCGCCTCTCCCAAGAACAATCGCATCGGCAGCGACACAAAGTCGCATTGATGCCTCATCCAGATGAGGACGTAAAAGTTTGTATTTTCGCTGAAGCATAGCAAATTGATCCATGTTGCCATTATACCGCACATTCCGCACCTGCTGTACGAGTTTTCTGAATTATAAAATCGTCAATAAAACCAATATGTTGTCGATTTTTCTGGACATTTGTTTCCTAATAATCCATAATACGCTCAAAACTCTATTTTTTGGGGCCGTTTATGGAGCAATTGAATGTCATTACGAAAAGGGTCGATGTTCTTCCCATGGTAAAGTACTACATTGATCAGCTCGGGATCTATGGGCTTTTTTCGAAATACGTCAAGAAGCCGGAACAATCGCCAGTTGATCCTGCTCAAATTCTTTCGGTTGTGGTAGCCAATATCATATGTGCATCACAACCCCTTTATAAAGTTGAACAATGGGCCGCTGATTACATGGATGGACTAAGTGAATATGGGCTCAACGCTTCAATGTACAATGACGATCAAATTGCCAAAAAGCTTGACTGTCTTTTCAAGGCAGACCGAAATTCCTTTATGTGTGAATTGAGCGCAAATGCCATTGGAGTATATCTGCTTGAAACAAGACAGATCCATAATGACAGCACATCGGTTACTTTCACCGGCGAATATGAAAATCAACACCCCGGAGCCGTTAAACTGAAATACGGTTTTAACAAGGACCATCGGCCTGACTGCAAACAAATCGTTTTTGGTCTGAATATCACGGCTGATGGAAATGTCCCCTTATCATTTGAATTGTTTGATGGAAACCGCACTGACGATACAACCCATGTCCCCAATTGGAATGCCCTCCGGGAATTCCTGGGAGAGTCGGATTTTATTTATATTGCCGACTGCAAACTATGTTCACAGAAAAATCTGGACCATATCCATGAACACGGTGGAATATTTATTACGATCGTTCCCAAAAACCGATCTGAAGTCAAACAGTTCCACGAATTTCTAAAAACAAACTCCATCGAATGGCAATATGCCTATGAAACGCCAAACAGCCGAAAAAAAGCAGAAACCATCCTATACAAAACATACGAAGGCGAGCCTTCCAAAAATGGATATCGTATCATTTGGGTTCACAGCAGTGCCAAAGAAAAACAGGATAAAAGCCGCCGAGACAACAGGATCGCCAAAGCCGATCTCCAACTCACTGAACTTTCTTCCCGGCTCAATCAATACAACCTCAAGACAAAGGAACAGATTGAAAAGGCAATCAAGAAGGCAACCAAAGGTACATTTGATCTTTTCCAAATTCAGCTCATCGAGGACAAACAAATTGTTCAGCGCCAGATAGGTCCTGGAAAGCCGGGACCGAACACACAATACAAAGAAGAAGAAAATATATCCTACTGCCTCGAGTGGGAATTGGATCACAAGGCCATAAACAATCTGGCTGCCCGCGATGGCATTTTCCCTCTCATTACAAACGCTGAAATGGAAGCGGCAGAAGTCCTTAAAGCCTATAAAAATCAACCGTATCTGGAAAAAAGAATGTACACGGCCAAGTCCATTTTAAAGGTCGCTCCCGTTTTTCTCAAAAAGACGGAGCGAATCGAGGCGATGACCTTTCTCTATTTCATCGCACTAATGATTGTCAGCCTTATGGAACGTAATATTCGAAAGAATATGGCTGAGCAAGGGGTTGAAAAACTGCCCATTTTACCCAACGGCATGAATACCAAAAAACCAACATGGAACAATCTCAACTACTTTTTTAAAAATGTTCATCTCAGCATGGTTGAAAAGCAAGACAAAATCATTCAAACAGTTACAAAGGGTGTCACCCAGTTGCACGAATTTGTGTTGAAATTATTAGGTGTTCCGCCGTCTGTATACGCTGCTATCCAAGACCGATGGTGGCTTTTCAAAAACTCGGAATTAGGTCAAAATTTGAACTCAACATAATTCGGAAAACTACGCTCTAATCGTGCGAAATGTAAGTTATACAGCAACAAATTACTATTGCAAGACAAAACTGTTCATGTTATTTTTACTAGCTGCCTAAGATTTTGGCGCTAATGAACCATTCAGATATTTATGCACAATACTTGAAATAAGTGTTTGATAAGGAATACCTTCTTCAATTGCCTTGATCTGGATTTGATGGTAATCCTTTTGAGAAAGACGAAGATTTATTCTTTTATCTTTTTTTAATGTATTTCGTGCAGCTTCTATCGCTTTTTTTCTTTCCCGATCAAGATTTTTTACCGGCTGCCACTCATCACGTTCGATTGATTCCATCAGGTCTTTCTCTTCCTGATCTATAGGCATAAACGCCTTTTTATTGATTTTATTCATCATTCCCCCTTCAAACCGTATTTTTTCGTATATTTACGGCTTGGAAAAGCTGTTTTTAAAAATATTTCATCATCATTTTCCACGTAAGGTACAATGATGGCGTAATTGTCGATTCCTAAAATATACATCTTTTGATTGGGATAACCAGGGTTTTCTTCAATTCCAATTACCTGATCTGACTCAATTAAATAAGCAATTTCTTCAAAGGATATCCCGCGTTCACGCTTTAGAATTTCGTTTTTTTCAGAATTCCAATTCAAATATTTCATGTGACAAATATATGCCTATGTCTGCCTTTTGTCAACAAGCTTTGGCTGATTGGATTTGAAACAGAACGGTGAATCGAGGTGGCAACCAGGGTGCCACTGACTTCAACACCGATTTTCGCGTAACGATTTGAAAAATAATGGAAAAATAATGATTGCAACCTATTTTCAACTGGCCGATCGAAATCATAAATTATTTCAGGTAGATGAGTATATCCGCTTAGGCTCTAATCCTGAAAACTATTATATAAAATGACGGTTTGCGTGACTGACAAGAGCGTGATCAATCTCTATTTTCACACCATCCCGCATTTCGGGAATGAGTCTGTTCTTCAAAAACACTGGGCCGGTGCGCAAAACAAGAGAATGAAAGGCGCCCTCACGCTTATTGCACAGGATGCCGCCGGCAAAGAGGTTTGTTGAAGATCAGCTGAAATTCCTCGTTTGGCCGGTCAATTTTTGATGAAACGAGGGGCAAAAACAAGACCTAAAACCAATCCCATATGATTTACCGCACAGATGTCCCTTAACCCCTCAGCACTTCAACCATTTCTTCGTGAATCAAAGGAGTACAGGCAACGATACTCGAATGATAAGGAGTAAACGCCTCCCCTTCACAGGTGCTCAACCGGCCGCCCGCTTCCAGCACAATCACGGCGCCGGCCGCCGTGTCCCACGGTTTCAGACCTTCCTCTTTATATGTTGCGCTTCCTCTTCAGCCAGCCAGTGAAGCATTGACACAAGGGAAGGATCCGAAACCTTCGTCGAGGCGTCCCGGTAAACCTTTTCGCCGTTTTCTTCTATCCGGATGGCGAATTCAATAATCTCCCATATGTTGAACATGCCACCTCCGTTTTTATATTCATTCAACCCGTCCGGCGACCCAGGACGTCCGCCATTCGGATGGCCCCTATGATCCCTTCGGGTGTCAACCGGAATCTCACGTTGTGCAAATAGCTCTGCTTGTTATCAAACACCGGATCGATGTCCGCCTCCAATTCCTCGTCCGTTATCCCCGCAATACCGATCTGAGCCAAAGTGGTGGGCAGACCGACCGATCTACAGAATGCATATACCTCGTCTATCAAAAGTTGTGGTCTCGCTTCAAGGATAAAACCCGCCAGGGTGCCGAAGGCGACCTTTTCACCGTGAAGGATATCCTCTCCTTGGATATAACACCCTGGAAAATTAGATGGCCTCGACGATGTAGTCCACGCGAGGGCGTGGACGGTTATCTGGTTGCTTACTCCAATGAACTGATCCACCGTGGCTCTGTCAATACGCATGCTTTCTATGCTTTATGGTGAGGACGTAGAGAATATGGTTGGCGGTATCCAATTCATAAACGATTCGGTAGTTCCCGACTCGGAGAGAGAACTCTCCCTTGTGGTTTCCAACAAGGGGTTTTCCTTCATAGGGATGCTCTTCAAGGGAGCCCATCTTTTTCATTATTCGATTAAAAAGCCTTCTGTCGGAACGATAGAGGGCATCAATATCATCTGCAGCTTCTTTGGAAAGTTCAATGGAATAGGGCATTACTTGAGCCCGTACCGGCGTTGAATTTCTTTGAAAGAAACGGTTTGCCCTGAACGCACTTCCTTCTTTGCCTTTTCGATCGCTTCCCGCTCTTCCCTTTGGGACAGAATATCGAGTGTTTCGAGAAGGCCCTCGAATTCATCACTGCTAAGAAGCACGGCTTTGTTAACACCGTTTTTGGTGATGGCATACCGGTCGTATTTTTCATCAACATCTTTAATGATTGCCGAAAGTCTTTTTTTGGCTTCGGCAACAGGAATTGTCTTGGTCATGAGGGGACTCCTTTGCTATTATGTTGACCATAATTGTAGTCCATTTAGAGGAAAGATACAATCCTATTCACAATCACCACAGTTTATTCATTTATGTCCTATCGAAAAATCACACTGAAACCGCGCATAGGTCATTACAGGGGAGAATAACGGTGCTTTCACATTTGAGGCCAATGAAAGGAAAAGGATGGATTTCGTAAGCGGGTTGCTACTGGGCTTTGTTGCCGGCGTGTCGCCGGGCCCCTTATTGACCCTCGTGGTCTCGCAAACGCTGACCTACGGGGCTGTGGAAGGCATGAAGGTCGCTGTTGCGCCGTTGATGACGGATATGCCCATTATTCTGGCCGCTTTGTTGATCGGTAACGTTCTTGCGTCTCAGCCCATTCCTCTGGGGCTTCTTTCGCTGGCAGGCGCCTGCTACATTTCCTGGCTGGCATGGGAAAGTTTCACCATCCGAGTGAACGATCATACCAACGAACAAATGGCAAAATCGCTCAAAAAAGGGATCCTGACCAATTTCTTAAATCCTCACCCGTATCTGTTCTGGATGACCGCGGGAACGCCACTCCTCCTGAAAACCTGGAATACCGGATCCTGGGAAGCCATACTCTGGCTTTTCGGTTTTTACATGATGCTGGTAGGTTCCAAAATGGGAATAGTCGTTTTGACCGGGTATTCGCGACAGTTCTTGCATGGACGCGCTTATTTGTGGCTGAATCGCTGCCTGGGGCTGGTTCTCCTGTTCTTTGCCATCGTACTGCTCAGGGACGGTATCACACTGATCGTGGATGGCCTGTCGCCGGGATAATCTTCTTGCTTTCTGGATGAGTACCAAAAAAGGGTGCAGGAAAAAGCTAGTGAAAACGGCAGGGAAAATTATGTATTCAGGTCGGTTTCCGAAAAGGCTGTTTCGTTGATTCTTTTCCATAAGTCTTCCACCCCCTGCCGGGTATGGGAGGAAAAAAGGACGGGAGCGGAAAACGATACGCCCTTGAGGCTCTTTTTTATGCGTGCGGTCCGTTTTCCGGCCTGCTGACGGGACACCTTGTCCGCCTTGGTCAGCACCACGATGGGAACAATATGATAATAATTCAACCAGTTGATGAGATCTGCATCTCCCGCCGAGGGGTCCCTGCGGATGTCCAGAATGACGACCACGGCTTTGAGGGTCTGGCGGCTTCGAAGGTAATCCTCCACCATCAGTCCCCAGGATTTTTTCACCTTCATGGGCACCCGGGCGAAGCCGTAGCCGGGCAGATCCACCAGGTAGAGGGTTTTGCCGAAACGAAAAAAATTGATGGCCTGGGTCCGGCCCGGGGTACTGCTGGTTCTGGCCAGCTTTCGTCGGCCGGTGAGGGTGTTGATCAGGCTTGATTTTCCCACATTGGATTTTCCGGCAAAGGCGACTTCCGGCCTGTCGGATGGCGGATAGTGCTCTTCCTTGAAAGCGCTTTTGATGAATTCAACGTCCATGGGTTTTCAAAAACCGCTCTATTCGATTCAACCCTTCGCGGATGTTCTCGATGGAATTGGCATATGAAAAACGGATGTAGCCTTCGGCGTTCTTTCCGAAGTCAATGCCCGGCGTGACGCCCACATCGGCTTTTTCCAGGATTTCGAAAGCCAGATCGTATGAGCTGTCACACAGATGCCGGGCGTTGGCCAGGATATAAAAGGCGCCGGCCGGTTCCACGGCCACGCCGAAACCCAAGTCCCGAATCCGTTTGATCATGTATTTCCTGCGTTCATCATAGACGGCCCGCATGCTTTCCACATCGTCATGGGCGTATTTCAGGGCCGCGATACCGGCCCACTGGGAAACGCTCCCCGCCGATATGAAAAAATTCTGCTGAACCTTCTGCATGGGCCGAATGAATTGGGGAGGCGCGATCAGATAGCCCAAACGCCAGCCCGTCATGGCAAAGATTTTTGAAAATCCGTTTAATACAAAGGCATTGTCCGTGAATTCGAGAATGGAATGCTCCTTTTCGCCGTAAACCAGGCCATGATAAATCTCGTCGGATATGATCGGTGGGCCCAGTTGAGCAATCTCGGCCATTCGTGATTCGGATAACAGATTTCCCGTGGGGTTCGCAGGGGAGTTGATCAGAATCCCCCGTGTTTTGGGTCCCATCTTTTTTCGCACCGCTTCGGGACGGAGTTGAAACCCGTCTTCTTCATACCCCTTAACCCGGCTGGGTCTGGCCCCTAAGAATTCCACGAAGTTGGGATAGCAGGGGTAGTGGGGATCGGTCATAATCACCTCTTCACCGGCTTCCAGAAGGGCTGAAAAGACCATGAAGAGGGCAGGGGAGGTGCCGGAAGTGACCAGGATACGACCGGGATCAACGCTGACGCCGTATTTTTCGTAATAATAGGCACAGATGGCCTCCCGCAGTTCCAGCAGTCCCAAGCTGTGGGTATAATGCGTTTCACCTCTCGATATGGCTTCCCTGGCGGCCTGGCAAACGCATTGTGGTGTCGGAAAGTCCGGTTCCCCGATTTCAAGGTGAATGATATCCCGGCCCTGTCTCTCCAGCTCGTGGGCCCGCTCCAGAACGTCCATGACGATAAAGGGCGGGATATTCAGGGTCCGTTGAGCGATTTTGTTCATCAGATAACCTTGTTCAGGGCATATTCGATAATGCCTTGGGCGCCCGCATGCATCAATGGGGGAATCAGATCTCTCACCAAACGGGCATCCACCACGGTTTCAACGGATATCCAGTCGGAGTTGTGAAGGCCCGCAGTTGTGGGCGCATTGAGACTTGGGAGAATGTCGATGACCTCTTCCAGATTTCGCTTGCGAACATTCATTTTGAGGGCCACCATGTTTTCCGCCCGCAGAGCGCCTTTCAAAAGCAGGATAATCTGTGATATCTTGTGTTTTTTCCACTCGTCCTGGTAGGCATCCCGGTTGGCGATTAACTGGGTATTGGTCTGCATGAGTTCATGAATGATTTTAAGGCCGTGGGCCCGAATGGTGCTCCCCGTCTCGGTGACTTCAACAATGGCATCCGCCAGCCCTGACACGACTTTGGCCTCGGTGGCGCCCCATGAAAAGGAGACCTTGACATCAATGTTTTTCTCCTGAAAGAATTTTCGCGTAAAATTGACAAGTTCCGTTGCAATTTTTTTACCCTGCAGGTCTTCGAGGGTCTCGATGTTCGAACCGGCCGGTACGGCCAGCACCCATCTTGCAGGCTTTTGGCTGACTTTGGAGTAAACCAGGTCATCCACCGTTATGACGTCGGATTCATTTTCTTGGATCCAGTCCCTCCCGGTCAATCCCGCATCCAGGGTGCCGTTTTCCACATATCGGGACATTTCCTGTGCCCGGCAGATGGCGCATTCGATTTCGGGATCGTTGATGTCGGGAAAATAACTTCTGCTGCTGACATTAATTTTCCAGCCGGATTTTTCAAACAGACCAATGGTTGCTTTCTGAAGGCTTCCCTTGGGAATGCCGAATTTCAGTGTTTTCATTCTTTGTATACCTTTTTTGGGTCAAATACTTTTTCGCCGATGATGCTGACGCTGCCGTCAGCGGCTATCTTCTTGTGGAAACAGGTCTCAAAGCCGGTGTGACAGGCGGCACCGCCAATCTGTTCCACGCGATATAAAACGGTATCGTCATCACAATCCGCAAACACCTCCTTGATGCGCTGAACATGCCCGGAGGTGCCCCCCTTATGCCAGATTTCCTGTCTGGAACGGCTCCAATAATGGGCTTCTCCGGTTTCAAGGGTCTTTTCCCACGCGGCCTTGTTAATGTAGGCCAGCATCAATACTTTTCCGGAAGCTGCATCCTGACAAATAGCTGGCAGCAAGCCATTCCCTTTTGAGAAATCAAGGTTGATTCTATTTCCATTAGTCTCGGACATTGCTGATACCTTCCTTGAATAAACTTAGATAATGTATTAATAAGATTAAAACAATTGATGTTACATTTTATGGGCGATACGTTCCAGGGCCGCTTCGGCGCATCGCACGGTTTCCGTGATCATTTCTTCCGTGTGGGCCATGGAGAGAAATGTGGTTTCAAAGGGAGACGGTGCCAGATATATCCCGGAAGCCAGCATCTCCTGAAAATACTGTCTGAAAATGTTCGCGTCGCTTTTCCGGGCGGTCGCAAAATCCGTGACCCTATCCTGCGTAAAGAAGAGACACCCCATGGATCCGATCCGGTTGACGGTTACCGGTATCCCTGCATTTTGAGCCGCTTTTTCAAGACCCGCAAAAAGCGTTTCACATTTCCGGTTGAGATCATCAAAGGGATTTTCCCGCTTCAGGATGTCGAGGGTTGCCAGACCCGCGGCCATGGCCAGTGGGTTGCCGGAAAGGGTTCCCGCCTGGTAAATATCCCCGTCCGGAGCGATGCGCCCCATGATGTCCGCCCTGCCGCCGTAGGCGCCTACCGGAAGTCCGCCGCCGATGATCTTGCCAAAACAGGTGAGGTCGGGGGTGATACCCAGAATTTCCTGCGCGCCGCCAAGGGCCAGCCTGAACCCGGTGATCACTTCATCAAAAATAAGGATCGCCCCGTGGCGGCGCGTAATCTCTCTGATTCCTTCCACAAAAGATTTATCCGGAATGACGACGCCCATGTTTCCGGGAACCGCCTCCAAGATGACACAGGCGATTTCAGCGCCGAATCGCTCAAAGGCCTTTTCCACGGCCTCCAGGTCATTATAGGGCAAAGAAATGGTATGTGCGGCAATGTCCGCCGGGACTCCGGGGCTTCCGGGTATTCCCAGGGTGGCAAGGCCGGAACCGGCGGATACCAGCAGGCTGTCCGCATGGCCATGGTAGCAGCCGTCAAATTTTACGATTTTGTCGCAGCCGGTAACGCCCCTTGCCAGTCGAATGGCGCTCATGGTGGCTTCCGTACCCGAATTGACCATTCGCACCATCTCAACGGAAGGAACCATTTGCACGATGGTCTCGGCCATGGTCACTTCAATTTCCGTCGGTGCGCCATAGCTGGTGCCCTTATAGGCGCTCTCAATAACCGCCGCCACAACTTCCGGATGGGCATGGCCGACGATCATGGGGCCCCACGATGCCACATAATCGATATATTCATTACCGTCGGCGTCTTGAATCCTGGCGCCTTTGGCGGAGGCAATAAAAGGCGGATCCATTCCCACGGACTTTCCCGCCCGTACGGGACTGTTGACGCCGCCGGGTATGATCTTCCTTGCCTTTCCAAACAGGCTGTTGGATTTTTCTCTCATGTAAAGTACTCCATGCTGGTTTTCTTAAATTCTTTTTCGCTGAATAAAACGGCGTAGTCCGTAAGGCCTGTGGCGGATGACATCTGTCGGGCGATTTTTCTACATTCATCACGACTTCCGCCATGAACCATTGAGTACAGATTATAGGGCCAGTCTCCTTTTGGAGCCCTGTGATAGCAGTGGGAAACCTCTCTGAAACGGGCCAGCTTTTCCCCATTTTCATTGATGGCATTTTCGGGAGATTTCCAGGCAATCATGGCGTTTGCCTTGAATCCGGCCTCCTGGTGGCGCAGGGTTGCGCCGAACCGTCTGATAATGCCCCGATCCTTAAGACGTTTAACCCTCTCAACGAATACCTCTTCCGAAATTCCGATCTTTTCAGCCAACAGCGCAAAGGGCCTGGGATGTACGGGCAAATCCCTCTGAATCTGACTGATGATTTTTTTGTCTATTTCTTCTATCATTATTTGGATACGCAACGGGCGAAGAAAATCCCGGCCTTGTTTTACACAGTTGCGGCTTTAATCCGTATCTAAATCGTTCCGGAAAAATGATGCTAGTTGGAATAACGAATATGGGGTTTGTTGTCAAGGAACATATCTCACCTGTCACCTACTGGAAAACATTATGAAAAGATCGTCGCATCAGGGGCTTACTTGGGTTTGACGCAGCAAAAGGACCATCGGTTTCCGACCCCCCCGAGCATCTGGACCCATCCCGTGAAACGATCCTGACGCACGCCTTCGACCACTTTGGGGCTGTAAAGGGGAATCCAGGGCAGGGCATTCATGATCATATTCTGCATTTTCCAGATAAGCTGCCGCCGCTTGTTTACATCCAGGGCATCGGCGCTGTCCTCGGCAATTCGGTCAAACTGAGGGTTGCTGTAACCGCTGGTGTTCCAGCCGTTGGGTTTATTGTTTTTGGATATGAAAAAATTGCGCAAATAATCGGGATCCAGGGAAAGGTTTCCATAGCCTAACACAACGCAGTCGAAATCGTGCTCTTTCTTGACCTTTTTAAGGATGTGCTTAAGGGGTGAACTATTCGCAACCACGGGTATTCCCAGCATTTTAAGCCACTGTTGAATCATATTCCCCACCATGGCCCGTCTCGGGTCGTATTCGGCAGGAGGTGTTAAGATGGTAAAAGTCTGCATGGGATTTCCATCGGGATAGCGGATGCCCTCTCCTTTCACAACTTCCCCTTCGGGGTTGACGGGCGGGATTTCCCATGTGTAGTCCGACTCACGCAACAGTTTGTAAGCCTTGCGAATCCGTTCCTCCCGTGAGAGTGTTTCTCCGTAAGTGGTCACATTGGGATCATACCAGAAGGTATTGCCCGACGGAATAATGGAGTTGGAGAGTGCGGCATACCCCTGTATGATCCGTTTTATAATAAAAGGCTTATCGATGGAAAGCGCAATGGCTTTTCGAAAAGACATGTCGTTGAACGGTTTTTTCCTGACGTTAAATCCCATATAGTAGAGGGCACTTTTCGGGTTTACGAAAACCCTGATGTTTTTATGGGAATCCAGGTCATGAATGTAATTTTCTTCCAACCCCCACCAAAACATGTCGATGCTGCCCGTAAAGAGGCCCAGGACGGCGATATCGGTATTGCCCATGAATATGAACCGGATGCCGTCAACATAAGGCCCCAGTTTGAAGCCTGATACCTCTTTTCCCGTACCGAAAAACCGGCGATTTCTCTCCAGCAGGAGCTGCTTCCCCTTCTCCCATTTTGCGAGGACAAAGGGACCGCTTGAAACAGGTTGCTCAACTTTTTTTCCGAGTAAAGCGGAAAGGGGCTTCTCGGCTTTTCGGGCGGCCGTGCAGATGGGAGCCCACTCTTTTTTCTGCACCATTGGCGTGGTGAGGGTTCTGGAGAGAAAGAGGGCTTTGGGTTCTTTAAGGAAAAACCGAACCGTCCGTTTATCCGGGGCTTCAATTCTCTTAATGAAATTCCAGTTGCCGATGAACCTGGGCACCCGGAAGGTCCGGATGATCCTGCCCGTAAAGACCACATCTTCTGAAGTGAACGATGATCCGTCGGACCATTTCAAGTCCTTCAGTTTAATGGTGTAGCTAAGGGTGTCCGGATCATAAACCGGATCTTCAACTGCCAGCCACGGGATGAGCTTCAGGCTTTTCGGCTCCCGGATATAGAGCGGCTGTAGGAGTTGATTCAGAACACGATTGGACCAGACATCGGTGGCAGACCAGACATTGAGGGTCTTCGGTTCTTCAGGCAAACCGATCTTGATAATGTTCTCGCCGTGGGCAATGCCCGAAAAAGCACCTATGGGGAGAGCAAAAAGGAGCAACAGAAAAAGACAAATAGCCCTTTTGGATATGATGCGGTCTGTTTTCTTGAAAAAAGGTTTGCAGTTGTTCATACTTTTCTCCATGGGACAAAATAGCTTGGATGACATTTTGTTCATCTTTGACATTTACCTTAAAAAATGGTCCATTTTCTCATGTGCCAAAGGAGAATAGTCTCTTCCAAACGGGCTTGTCAAGAATTGGGTTGAGTGCGCCAGGCCAAGCCTGGAAGGAGGGGAGACATAGCATCATATGTTGAAACTCTTTGTTGGGACCCTGTAGGTATCCAATCCTACCCGGCCAAGCGTGCTGGCAGCCGGAACCGAGTGTTGCGTGGTGCCGGGGTAACCCGGGCTGCGAAGCGTACACAGGGAACCTGTAGGCCGTGTGATAGAGCCTCGAAAGTTTTTGTAGCGGAAGCCGACGCCGTTCAACCAGCGGAAGGCAACATCCTGTTCACTTGTCAGCAAGGGGTGGCAGGGTTCCGCCGGGGTCAAAGAGCAGGGCATGCGGGTAGGGGGTCCTCCAGGAACCTGGGAGGCCCTGTCATCTCCGCTGGATATGATCGGGAAGGGAATCCCGGATATCAAGCCCCGGCCCGAAGTGGGAAGTGTATGACCCAGTTTGGGAGCAAAACAATCATGCACCGATGCGGTATCTGAAGGTGAAGGCAACGAAGCCTAAGGAGATGGATGTCAGGGAGTCGGAGTGTCCAGTATTACCGATGAAGCAGGGGAACCGGCCCGAGGGACCCTGTAGAGGGAAGGGGGCACCATGGTAGAGGAACCTTTGGAGGGAAAGATGCAAGGGACATCGAGACCTGAAAGCGTCTCAACGAGATTTCAAAGGATAGCGAAGTTGTCCAGGGAAGTGCCGGAGATGGTATGGACCACACTGGCACACCACATTGACATTGACTTACTCAGGGAGGCATATCGGCTGACGCGGAAAGACGGGGCTGTAGGGGTGGATGGACAAACGGCAAAGGCGTATAGTGAAAATCTTGAAGAAAATCTTCGAGACCTTTTGAACCGTTTCAAATCCGGTGATTACAAGGCACCGCCGGTCAGAAGAACGTATGTGCCAAAAGGGGATGGAAAGCGAACGAGGCCGATTGGGATACCGACGGTGGCTTCATACTGCACCTCCTATCGCTATAGTTTGGGAATGATGAGAGCGTTGTTTGTTTATTTTGGAGGAGTTCTTGACCCACTCCGACAATTCTTTTTCCTTACTGGGGCTCAAGGTAATCCAGTAAGGCGATATGGCGCTTAGTCTCCTGATTGGAACGATTTGATGCTCGATCCAATAGTAAACCACATAGCGGCTGATAGCAAACTTTTTGGCTACCTCGCTAACCGTGAGTTCATTGGGGCGCTTAAGATCTGGTTTGAGGATGTGATGCTTGTATCGAATCCAACGGATGATGCCGGGGGTGAAGATGCCACCTTTAGCGCTTTTGATGTTCTCAAGATTGAAGGTGGAAGCGATCTGCGCATCGGTATGTTTCCTGGCCATCGCCCTGATTCTTTCGACGATTTTCTCAGGATAGCGTATCTGATCAGCGCGATTAGGAGGAACGATGACTGGAATGTCTTCCACGGCGCCTCCTTGCCATCGGACATGCAGGACAAGCTGCTTGGGGATGGGAAGTTTCTCTACGGTGATGTCTTTTATGAGCAAGCGCAAAATACGCTTGCGGTCTTTTGCCTTGGTGGTGGGGGCCTTCCAAAGCCTCGGCAGGTCATGGGCCAGGGTTCGGAGTTCAGCTTTTTGCTCTTCGGTAACCGGAATCCCTTGCTGATACTGGTGCTTGGAAAACGCCTCTTTGATCTTTTCAAGCTTGGTCAGGGCCTCATTCCAGTGCCTCTCCAAAGTAGCTGCCACCAAGCGATTGGAGGGATCGACCTCCTCGTAGCGGCGTTGGGCAAGCTGCGCTTCATACTGTGCCCTTTCGATCTTCATCCGCCACTGCGTGTCAATGGAACCCTGTCTCCTTTGCAGTTCCTCCATAGCCTTGATGGCGATCTCAATTTGTTTGGGTTGAATGACCTCAAACACGCGCCTTATGATCGATTCGTCTGCGAGATCACAGCGAAGATGCAGACACGCATGAGAGGACAGGGCCTCGCGGCGGCGCCAGTTGCATTCATATGTGGGATAGAGACCACCGTTTCCCTTGTAGCGAACGGTAATGCGTCTGCCACAATGGGCACAGAGAAGCAACCCCTGAAGAAGGGCCAAGCCTTCTCTGGCCGCTCCGCCAATCAGCGTTTCGTCTGCGTTGGTGCGGTTACGCTCAAGAAGTTGTTGGTTTTGCATGAACTCTTCCCAAGAAATATAGCTTTCATGATGATCCTGGATCAAAACGGTCCAATCGGAGATGGGCATTTTTTTGACCCTGGAACAGAGTACGCCGTCAGGAGTGATCTCCTTGACGGATTGATATCGGCCATGGACATAGGCGCCGGCATAGACGGGATTGTTGAGCACCCCAAGAACACGGCTCCCGGTAAGACGGCCCCAAATCAACCGGCCATTCCAGACACCTCCATAGGCGCGCTTGGGAAACTGAAGCCCGGCTTCGGAAAAATGGTGCACCACCCCGTATGCACTGCCCGTCTGGTGGAACGAATCGAAAAGGAAGCGCACAACATGTTGGACCTGGCTATCCGGATCAAAAACAATGCTGCCCCCTTCATCGTGAACAAAACCCACCGGCAAGGGAAATCTGAGCTCCCCTTTCTGAGCCTTGTTCCGTTTTCCTCCCTGGAGGCGGGCGCGCAGGAAATGCAGCTCTGCCTGGGACATGGTCCCCTTGAGCCCCAGCAAGAGTTGGTCGTTGAAATCGGCCGGGTTGTAAATCCCGTCCTCGTCAATGATCACCGTGTCGGTGAAAGCACAAAGCTCCAGGAGTCGATGCCAATCGGCCGAGGAACGGGAGAGCCGGGAGGCTTCCAGGGAAAAGACCGCCCCGACTTTGCGCATGGAGACGTCGGCCACCAGGCTCTGAAAATCCGCTCTGCCGTTCACTTGTGCTCCGGAAATCCCCAGATCGCGATCCAGGATACGTATCCTCTCGGACGGCCATCCCAGAGCCATCGCTTTGTCTCTGAGTGCATACTGCCGCTCGGTGCTCTCCTGGTGATGGCGCACTTGGGCCATGGTGGACTGCCGGATGTAGATATAAGCAGGTTTTTCCAGATGCGTTGTCTGGATTTTGGGTATCATGATTTGCCTCCTCGGCTACCAATGGGATCTGAATGCTTTTCAGCACCTCTTCGAGCATATTGGCAAAGAGAATGGCGATCTCTTCGACATTGACTCGATACATCGGCATCACGCTGGCCTCGGAGGCTACGGGAGGAGCTCTGGCTAGAGTTTTTCCCTGCGCCGAAGGAGTTCGCGGTTGATCTCGCAAAGCTCCTCCAGAATTAATTTTGTCTTTCGGAAATTGTCCAAATGCTCTTTTACTTTTTCCACATAATCTTTCGGAACATAGTCCATCTCGGGCCGCTGTTTCGGCTTGCTGACCGAAAGGTAGTATTTGGGGCCGTGCCCCCGGCCCTGGGAGCAGCCGCACCCAGACTTGCCGCAACGCTTGTAACGCTCGATGAGGGAACCCCGCAGTACAGCGGTCAAGTCTGGCAGGCGCCGCAAGAGCGTTTTTTGTCTTCGCCTCAAAGTGTTGCTGGATTTCTCTTTCATGTTGATCCGACCAGTTATAGGACTGGTCGGATTCTAAAAAGATCCTGTTCATTTGTCAACCCTTTTTTTTGCATTATCAAGGGATTGCACAAGATCTCTCACGGCAGAGAGACAACTGAAATCCAAAAATGTTTTTATTGGGAGGTCCCCGTCTCCTTGGTCGGTCCATTCATAAGGAACTGCAAAAGTACCCATCGAAGTTCCCTGAAGGAGGAGGGTATCGATTCCGGAGACTCGACGGGTTTTAAGGATAGGAAAACGCTGACCGCGCAAGGGGTGAAATGGGTGGGTAATCTGGGCGTATCCCAAAAGGGTGCTGCAACTATGTGCATTTGACGTTGACCGTCCCGACATTTGAGGACAAAGTTCTTCAGCGGGCGGTGTCCATGGTTCTGAACGCAGTGTATGAGCAGGATTTTCTTGACTGCTCATATGGTTTTCGCCCCGGTCGATCGGCACATGATGCCCTTGAGGAGTTGAGGAAAGACGCCATGAGTTTGGGTGGCGGACATGTGCTTGAGCTGGATATCAAGAAATGTTTCGACGTCTTGGATCATGGTCATCTCAGAACCTTTCTGGACAAACGGGTACGTGACGGCGTGATACGAAAGGCCATTGATAAATGGCTGAAGGCGGGTGTACTGGAAGCGGGAACCATAAGCCATCCTGAGACCGGAACCCCTCAAGGAGGGGTCGTTTCGCCAATTTTGATGAACATCTATCTTCATGAGGTGTTGGATAAATGGTTCGTTCAGGAGGTAAGGCCGCGTCTCCATGAGGAAGCGTATCTGAAAAGGTACGCTGATGATGCTGTGATGGTATTCTGCAGCAAGGTGGATGCGGACAGAGTGATGGAAGTCCTACCCAAGAGGTTTGGCCGATTTGGTTTGACCCTTCACCCTGAAAAGACGGGGCTGATCAGGTTTACCCGGCCAGGTCCCGGTAACAGGGGGTCTGGCTCTTTTGATTTTTTGGGATTTACCCATTACTGGGCCAGATCCCGTAAAGGGAACTGGGTGGTGAAGCAGAAGACGGCCAAAGATCGATTTTCGCGGGCGCTGAAACGTATTGGGCAGTGGTGCCGGACGCATCGGCATTGGCCGGTATCCGAGCAGCACCGTTTATTGTCTCTTAAGTTACGAGGACATGCCCAGTACTACTACATTCGCGGTAATTCCTCGGCGGTCAGTCGGTTTTACCATGAAGTCCCTGGATGGCCACCTGAAAATCCCCCACTTGTGGCCGGGTCAAAATCCCCCGGCGACAGGACGGTTTCAGTTTACAAATCTTCTTTAGAAAGGTCCATATTCTTTCCTTTTTCATCCTGCTTTTTTTGTTTACTTTGCGATATCCTCGATGCTGCTTCTTTGAGGCGGTAGCTTTTTCCCTCGAACTTCAGGAGATGCCCGTGATGAAGCAGGCGGTCGAGTATGGCCGAAGATGCTGTATTGTCCCTGAGAAGCTTACCCCAGTCTTCAACGAGTCGATTTGATGTAAGGAGCGTACTTTTTTTTGCGGAATACCGATTCAGAATGATTTCCAGCAAATCATCAGCGGCTTGTTCCGGCATTTTCTTGCGCAAAAACAAGTCATCGATGATCAGCAGATCGGTTTCGGAAAAAAGTTTGCTGATCTTTTTCCTCCGTTTAAGTTGAGTGGCTTCAAAAAGATCCTCGAAAAAGGTGTGGGCTTCCCGGTACACCACTTTGTATCCCGCAAGGATGGCGGCGTTAGCAACCGTTTTGGCGATCATACTTTTCCCTGTCCCTGGGGATCCGATTAAAAGCGCATCGTGTCCCTCCCGGATAAATTTTCCGCTCACCAGTTCATAGATGTCCATCTTGGGCAGTTTCGGATTGAAGCCCCAATCAAACTCGGTCAGGGTGGGTTGCTCCGTGAGACCGGATGCCTTGARGCGCGTTTGTGTAAGGCGACTTTTTCGGTAATCCAGTTCGTCCTGGATCAGACAGGCAAAGACCTCAGTAAAAGAAGCGCCCTGATTGGCCTGGACGATTCGGGTCTCCAGGGTGGCGATCATACCATGGAGCCGGAGGGTTTTGAGATGCTTTTCCATTTCAGCCAGTGACATGTTCATGTTTCCTCCTTCATCCTGTTTTCAAAATATCCCGTGCCTGCGTAGTGTTTGAATCTGTTCCACCGACATGTCCGCCGGGTCCTTTATGGATTCCGGAATGGGCTTGGGTTTCTCACCATTGAAAGACACCAACTGTTCCCAGTCAAATACAGTGACGGGAAAACCGTGGTGAAAGAGCCTTTCCCGTACCTGCAAAGCCCCAGTTTTCCCCGCCGGATCACGGTCCAAAAACAACAGGATGCGAGGAAACCGAACCCGGGAACGGATCCACACCAACCGCTCGATCTGCCCCAAGGAGATGGCATTTCCCATTAGCGCCACGGCATTGCGGCAACCGGCCTCCACAAGCTTTGCTACGTCGAAAAATCCTTCTGTCAGGATCAAGCCGAACATATTTGTTTGACCCAGTGCCGCTTCATCCAGCAGGATGTTATCCTGGTTGTAGATCTCCCAGGCTTTCTTAAACGGATAACTCCAGTATTTTCCATTGAGCTCTTCTTGTTCCATACTCAGTGCTCGTCCCGTATGGGTGAGAATCACCGGTTGAAGACCCTGGCCATTTTCTCTTACACCACGGACCTGAAACACCAGCCGCGAGTTAAGCGGTGAACCTGTCTTCGCCCATGACCGCCGGGGGAGAAACCCACACCCCAGGTATCGACAGGTGGTGGCCGATATGCCCCGCCTGCATAACTCAGGATGATCGGTTCGCAAATAACGACGCAAATCGATTTTAATGGCTGGATTTGTACCTGTGTTTGCGGCTTTCTCTTTCTGTTTGACCAAACTTTTCGGATGATTTGCCGTCGCAATCCCTTCTTTAACCATCCACCGGGCCACCTCGGACATGGTCATTTCCCGGCCTTTTTGGAGCAGCATCTCCCGGCAGAACTGCATGATGCCACCCCCTTTGCCGCTACTGAAGTCCTTGAAAATGTTCTCCGACAAACTGACATGCATTGAGGCCTTCTCTTCATGGGTAAAGGGCGATTTGATCCATATTTCATCGTCCCGGCGGCTCCTTTTAGGATCCACCTCAAGGTCAAAAACCCTTATCACCTCCAGCCAGCTGGCCTGTTCCCAAACCTGAGACAGTTTTACCCGAGATTCGGTAACAATCGGTCGGGATGATCCTCCAGCAGCATGTTGATTCCAGAAAGCCGCATAGTCTTCTCCCGGCCGAATCAGGGGATGGTTCTGGGTGAGTTGTTCCGTCTTTTTTTCATCGTCTGCCATGCGCTCCACCATACGCCGCAATGCCTTGGAGCTTTTCAATCCGTTTGCCTTTGCCAGTTCGGCGGCTTTTTCCACATACCTTGCCGGGTAGTGCCGGACCAGATTGATCAGGCCATACATCCGGCGCTGGCCGCTTCGGCCTTCTTCGGTAAACCACGTTTCACACAATGAGAATGTATGGGGTCCAATGGCTTCGGCCCGTGCCAGCAACCTGTCCGTTTGCCGGGAGGGATTAAAAATTCGGTCCCGCGGTTCCATCAAAAGGGACCCCGGCATACGACCCTTTGGATGGCGGCGAATCACTTCCATCCGTTGAGGGTCCAGGATTTCGATCTCTTTGTCATAGACCCTTACCACCACCTGACTGTAAAGGGGCGCCGGATTGGCGGCGTAGTAACAATTGTCCAACTGGATGGTGCCGTCATCGTAAACCGTCCGGATTTCCTGTCGAAAATACACAAACGGCGACAAGGGCAAAGGCAGAAGGCAGGGTTTTTCCTCCTGGAACATTTCTTCAACCTGTCTTTTGGCCCGGCCATGAATGCGAGGCGCCGCCCAGCGCTTTTCCCAATGCATGAGCCAATCATTCTGAACGTCAATACAATCGAATTTCCGGCCCTTCAGGGCGGTATTCTGTGTGTACTTAACCCCGTTTTCCACCGTCCCTTTTCGGTTCGGATCCTTCACCCTTGCCGGGTCTGCCGCAACGTCGTAATGAGACAACATCGCGGCATATAACGTATTAAGCTCGGGATCATAAATATCAGGCTTGATCACGCCTTCCTTAAGGTTATCCAAGGCTACATATCCCGGGCATCCGCCAAAATACCGGAATGCTTCCTCATGCAGCCTGCACCATGTTTCCTTGCTCGATTTCCACACCACTTTCCGGAAGGCCCGCCCGGAATATTTCAACACCATGACAAACAAGCGAGGCCGGCGATGTTTTCCGCTGTCATGAAGCGTCGGCGCTCCTGTTCCATAGTCAACCTGGGCCTCTTCTCCGGGAAGAAATTCAAGTCGGTCAAACTGACGCGGGTCCTTTTTTTTGAGTCTTCGAACGAACCGCTTTACGCTGTTGTATTGATGCGTGAATGCGAACAGTTCCACCAGGTCCTGGTAGATGGCCATGGCGTTTCGACCCAGCCTCAGTTGTTCTTCAATCCACTTTCGATGCGGTTCGCAGGCCGAACCATTCTTCGGAGGGTTCTCCAAAGCCGGTGGCCGGGGTGGGGGATTTTGAACAGGAAGAACCGAAGACCCGGTGTCCACCCCTTCTAAAGTGGGGTAGATTGAAGACTCAGTTTCTTCAAAAATTGCCCGATGATGCAGCTGAGCATATCTCCGGATGGTTTTTCGGTTGATCCCGGTCTTCCGGTTGATCTCGCGTTGACTGAGTCCCTTTTCCAGTAATGTTATGACTGTTGCTTTCAAATTCGGCTTCAAAACGTTCATCCTTCCTTCCCCCATTCGTGGATTTCACAAATGGGAGTAGTTACGTTCTGTCGCCTTTTTCAGCAATCTCTACTGGAAAATCAGACTGGCTGGGTGGGGGATTTTGAGGTGGCCACAAGTGGGGGATTTTGGGTGGCCATCAGGGTGAAGTCCGTAGCATTTGGCGGAAATGGTTGAACCGTCGTTCTCAGCGGTCACGAATGACTTGGGAACGTTTTACCCGTCTTCGTAAAATGTATCCGTTTCCAGCACCGAAACTTGCACGCTCTTGATCACGTAGCGAGACCCTGTCATGAAGAGCCGGATGCGTTAATCGCGCACGTCCGGATCTGTGGGGGTTGGGGGAGAGAAATTTCCCCCTTCTACCCGACAACACTGACATCCAAAGGGGCGTGTAACAGTTCCACATCCAAAAAAGGACATACATGTTGGCACATTAAAGAGTATCGAACGTCAATCGGGTATCAAGTTCAGTTGAGGTTTTTCCATGTCAAATTATATTGCCATCGTGCACAAAGATGCCAAAAGCGATTTCAGCGTTTCATTTCCTGATTTTCCCGGATGCATAACCGCTGGGAAAGACATTGACGAAGCAAAGGATATGGCCCAAGAGGCCCTCACTTTTCATGTTCAGGGAATGATCGAAGACGGCGAAACACTGCCTGATCCCTCCAAGCTCGAAGAAATTATGAACGATCCTGATTATCCGGAAGTGAATCGAAGGGCGGCATACGCCTTGATTGCAACGCCCCAGTGATATTACAGGGCTGTCAACGAGATGATATCTTTTGCCTTTGTAAAAAAAATCAACCCGTTGAAGTATGAAATTACATCGGTATCCTTGAGTTATCGCCGGTATCCACCGTTTAGGCATAGGATAATAATCCTTGACTTCCAGTGTCACGAAAATTCGATTTCAAAAATCATTTCTGAGAAATAGTGGCGGTCGGTAGATTTGGCTCTTCACCACTCATCAACAAAGCGATTACCATTGTGATATCAACTGAATATAACAGCAATGTTCTTTCCAATCCTTTGGCTTTTTTTCCAGAGAAGCCTGCACACGACAGTTTCACCAGCCGGGGGAAACTGATGAGAAGCATTAAAATACAATATATTAAGCCAGCTGAAGTTTCACAGAAAATGCCCCCGGCTTGATCAGCCGACCATGCGCAGCAACGCCTCCAGGAAAGATTTTCGGGGCAGTTTGTTGTCTTGGTTGCAAACGGCATGAAAATCATCGCTCAATGCGGACTTAGCGATGATATGTCTCAGGTCGGAAAAGGCGAAACTGTTGCGACCCTTGACCTTGTGCCTGCGTTCGGGAATGTTTTCGAGCCGTGAACCATAGATCCAAATGATTGTTGCGGCCATTATGGAAAAATTGATGTGATTGATCACTGCCTGTGCATTGCGGGTTTGGCTTTTGCTGCTTCCAATGTCTTGCTTGATCTCCTTGAAACCCGACTCGATTTTCCACCTGGCCCCATAATACTCGATAATTTGCTCAACCGACAGCTTCAAGTCCGTGGAGAAGATTGCGATCCACTGTGTTTTTCGAAAGACCCAGACAACCCGGACAGGGCACTTGAGTGTTTTGAGCATAACGATTTGGGAGTATGCGTTGACTTCACGGTATTTTCCGTACAGGAAGACGTGATAGGTTGAAGCGTACGCCA